>NZ_DHFC01000007.1:157354-199583 GCF_002400205.1 Aminobacterium sp. UBA4834
CAGCTACAACAGGAGTCCCAGCAAGAAGCCCCGTAAGAGCAGCTCCTTCTGGAGAGAGCTTTCCCACTATATCTGACGAAGCTACTAAACGTTCAGGCTGCTTGGATACAGGAACCCCTAAGATAGAACACATTTCGTCAGACCAACCTCTTTTCCCGAGGTCGAAAATACCACCGATATTTCCAGCTGATGAATAATCGATAGCTACTTCCCCAGTGAGTTTATATATAACCCAAGCGTTGGGAGGCAAAAAAACAGCCGTTTTTTGCCATACATCTGACCAATTGTCACGTACCCACATCATCTTAGTAAAACCGTAATAGGAATCCACTGTATTGCCCGTGATCTCGTAGAGGCGCTCCAAATGTACGTGTTCTTTAACCCATTCCACCTGACGAGAGGCGCGTCGGTCCATCCAAATAAGGCAAGGCGCCAGAGGATTCATTTGACTATCGACAGGGATACCGGAACCACCATAAAGCCCACTAATAGCCATACCTACAATGTCTGCAAGAGGAACCCTTCCTACAAAGAGAAGATCACGAAGAACTTTACATGTGGCATCAAGCCAAATTTCCCCGTCCTGCTGCGCCCATAAAGGCTTCGGTTGGTCCACTCCATACTCGGCATGACTGGAAGCCACTATTTGCCCCTTTTCGCTTAGAAGAATGGCTTTCGTCCCTGACGTCCCTATATCAAGACCTATTAAATACCCCATGGAAATGCCCCCTTCTTCTCTACGCTTTAGCTTGTGGTTTTGAAAATTTATCTTTTAAAACGCTTAAAGAGATAACAAATATAAGGATTCCTCCCCACAAAGCTATAGCTAAGTGAGCACTCATGCCCAACAAATTTAATCCGCTGGATATAACCTGTAAAACCACGAGAGCTATCACAAGCCCCGCAACTTTCCCAAAACCTCCATCTGGATTGATACCTCCAAGGACAGAAGCCAATACTGTTACAAGGAGATAGGAGCTACCGTATCCCGCTCGAGCCGAATTAAAACGGGAAATCATTATAAGAGCTGCAATGCCACACAATATACCTGAAAGGATATAAACCTTTACAAGGACTTTTTTTACTTCTATTCCAGAAAAATCTGTAGCTTTAATATTTGAACCTATCATATACACACCCACGCCAAAAGGTGTTTTCTCGAGAAATATAGACACGACTATCGCACAAAAGGCAAAGATAAAAAGAGGAACAGGAATACCTGCGATAGTTCCATTTCCAATGAAAAGAATCGGAGCGGGGAACCCAGAAATAACAGATCCTTTGGTGATCAAAACGCTTAGTCCCTCTACGACAGTCATGGTCCCTAATGTGGCCAAAATAGCAGATACCCCTATATAAGAGACAACAAATCCATTAATAGCTCCTACTATAAAGGACACGAAAAGAGCCGCACTAAAAGCAAGCAAAATAACGAAGACCATACCACTGGCAGATATACCTTCATGGAGCATAGAGGTGAGTATATACGCTGCCGATATTCCCGCTACATTCGCCGTAGCAATAATAGATAAGTTAATACCGCCACTCACCATAGTTATCATCATGGCTATAGCAAGAATGCCTAATTCCGGGAGCTGAAAGGCCATAGACTGAAGATTTGCCATACTAAAAAATTGGCCATGAAGAACTAGAGAAAAGCCACTTACCAGCACGATGAGAAGCAAAAGTAAATTACGAAGTAAAGGATCACGCTTCCACATCAATATCCGCTCCCTTCCGCTCCTTGTTTTTGCTGTTCCAAGCGGTAACACTAACACTGATTAGAATCACAAAACCGATGACAATTTGATGCCAATAGGATGAAACCCCCAGGAGCGTCAATCCATTGGAAAGCACCGCAATTAAAGCTACACCCAGAAAGGTCCCTAGCAAAGACCCTGCACCACCTGCTAAATTAGCTCCCCCCAGAACAACAGCTGCCAGAACTTCCAGCTCTCGCCCCACAATAGAGTTCGGTGCTACTGTTTGAACTACCTGAGCCTGGATAATAGCAGCCCAGGCCGCTACCAAACCCATATAACAATAAACAAAAACATGGATACCTAATATATTGAACCCCATGCGTTTGGCAGCCTCCTGATGACCGCCCATAGCGTAAATTCCACGTCCTAAAACAGTTTTATTTAATAGAAATGCAGTAAAAGCAAAGGCTACTATAAGAGCCACTATTGGCATGGAAAGGCTATAAATATTCCCCGAACTACTTTGAAATCTGAAGAGTTCCCACCCATTCACAAACCACTCAGGAAAATCATACAGCCATTTACCCTTAGTAATAAAAATAAGCAATCCATAAAAAATATTAAGGGTAGAAATAGTGATAATAATGGCCGAAACCTTTAAATAGTGAACAAGCAGACCGTTAATCGCTCCCAAAGTTATACCAATGGCTCCAGCCATGGCAAAAGCAGTAAACCAGCTTCCACCATGTTTGATAATATACATAGCCACCACATATTGGGCCACTGTAGCTGTCGCCGTAAAAGAGATATCGATACCACCCGATATAAGGACAACAAGCAGACCGGTAGCCATAATGCCTACAAAAGAATAGCTCACGAGCAAATCAAACAGATTCTCGAGAGAAAAGAAATCTTCAGTAGCTACAGAAAGGAATGCCCCCATAAGAAACAACACTACGAGCAAATAAAATTCTCCACGTTTCATAAAGTTCAGTAGTTTAGTATTCATTGATCTTCTGGGTCAACTCCTTTTCTGTAATTTGAGCGGGAAAGCATTCTCCAACAATATGTCCTTTTCTCATGACCAAAACACGATGGCAATTATAAAGAACCTCCGGAACTTCATCTGATATTATAATGATCCCCATTCCCTGCAAGGCTAAATCTTTCACAACCTGATACAACCCATTCTTAGCAGCTATATCCACACCTACGGTAGGAGAGTCAAGAATTAGAATTCTGGGAGACGTAGCCAGCCACTTTGATAAAACTACCTTCTGCTGGTTGCCGCCAGACAAGGTTTTCACAGCTATGTCAGGAGTCGAGACCTTAATATTCAATTCGTTAACCCATTTTTTAAAACACGATGCTTTTTTCTCCCGGTCAATGAGATTTCCCTTCCCGAGAATCTGATCCATAATCGTTAAAATCATATTATTATCTGCCGGCTGATCAAGAATAAGCCCCAAAGAAAGCCTATCTTCCGACACATACCCTATGCCAGCTGCAATAGCATCTCTTTTATTAGATAGAGAAACCGGCCTCCCATCAAGACGAATCTCTCCGCTATCTGGAGGATTAGCCCCAAAAAGCGAGAGAGCCAATTCGGTGCGCCCGGATCCTAAAAGACCTGTAATCCCCAGAATCTCCCCTTCATGAAGAGAAAAAGAGATATCTTTATAGTTCTTTTCCTTGCAGAGGTTTTCTACCTCTAAAATAACCTCTTCCTTATTATATGGAGAGCAATTCACCTCATATTTAAACTGCTGACCTGTCATTAAAAACGCCAGTTTATGATCATCTAATTCTGAGGCTTCATAGACCCCGACTTTCTCTCCATCTCGAAGAACTGTCACTCGTTGGGCTATCTCCATAATTTCGTCGAGCCGGTGGCTTACAAATAATATCGTGATTTTTCGAGATTGAAGATCCCGAACTACCCGAAAGAGAGCATCAACTTCATTCCGCGTAAGGGAAGCTGTCGGTTCATCCATAATGACAAGCCTCGCCTCATTGGCTATAGCCCGACAAATAGCCACTAACTGTCGATCTGCTATGGAGAGCTCTCCTACCGTTTTCTCTAATGGAAGAGAGATTCCTATTTTATTCATCGCCGCTTCAGAACGCTGTATCAAATTCTTCCGGTCTACAAACATGCGGCCTTTCTCTAAATATTGGCCAATACCAATATTCTCCGCTACAGATAAATTAGGAAAAAGAGACAGGTCTTGATAAATAACCTGGATCCCCTTATTTATAGACTCCAAAGGAGTTAAATGGGAAAGAATCTCCCCATTAATATGAATTTCCGCTCCTTCTTCCGCCTGATATACCCCAGATATAATTTTAATAAGAGTGCTCTTACCTGACCCATTCCCTCCCACAAGGCAATGGATCTCCCCCTTACATAAATCGAAATCCACACCTTTTAAGGCCTGAACTCCGCCAAAATTTTTACGAATATTTTTCAGCTCAAGGAATTTTTCTAGCTCCATCAACACCCATCAGTCCCCACTTACAAGATAAAGGTGCGGGTCGAACAAAGGCCCGCACCTTGTCTTTTATTATTCAGGCTAAAAACCGAGAGATTCGGCGTTCTCTGCCGTAATATCGAGAATTTTATCGAACTTAAGTACTTTGCCCTTCGTCTCTGGATCTTCAAAAAGCTGGATAGCTCCAAGATCTTTTATTTCCATGCCATCGGTAATGGTCTTACCCTGAAGAATTTCTCGAGCTACTGCCACCATAGCATATCCTGCATCTGCTGGATCCCAAAGGTAGCCGTGGGTAATATATCCTTCCTTAAGATATGGAGCAGCATGGCTCGGAATAACTGTTCCAACCACAGCAATCTGGCCTTTCATATCTTTCTTTTTAAGAGCCTGGGCGGCGCCGATGGGGCCAAGGCTTCCAAAACCAACGATACCCTTCAGGTTCGGATAGGTTTTTGTAAGCTCCATGGTCTTTTTGAAAGATTCCTCAACGCTCTCTCCACAAGGGATACGATCGGTAACGAGTTTCATTTCCGGATATTTAGCTTTTACATATTCAAGACCTACATTAGCCCAATAGTTGTGAAGAGGCACAGTCAAGCCACCTACAAAAAGAGCAAATTCTCCTTTGCCTCCCATAGCCTGGGCAAGAGTCTCGAAGTTTTCTTCTCCGAACTTTTTGCTGTCGATAAGCTCGATATCATAGTCGGCACCCTTCTGTTTGTCCGACTCGTGAGTTAAAACAATGATGCCTTTGGATCTGGCTTTCTCGAAGACAGGTTCAAGAGCCTTCGCATCATTGGGCACCACACAAATAGCGTCTACACCCTTGGCGATAAGGTCTTCTATAATTTTTACCTGCTGTGCCGGATCTGCATCGGAAGGTCCCTGCTGATAGGCCTTTACATCATCAAACTCTGCGTCAGCTTTTTTCACGCCTTCTTCCAAGCGGTTGAACCAAGGAATTCCATTAATTTTAACCACTACTGCAATTTCGTGCTCTTTAGCCAAAGCACAGCCTGTAAATACTAGAGCTAGGGCTAGGGCTAGGGCTAAAGCCATGATTCGTGTTACTCTTTTCATGCTATCCACACTCCTTTAGATTTTATGTAATTACTTGTTAAAGGGGGAAGTTCCCTTCCACCTCACAGCCTTTCCATAAAAACATTCAAAGCTTCTACCCAAAAAGACATGTTCCGAGGTTTATAAACTTTTAGATTCAAAGAATTTCGGACTATACGCCGTCCCTCTTCTAGACCGGATATTAGCCCTTGTGCCTTCAGCTGAGCTAGCATATTTCCCAGCGCAGTCGCTTCTATTGGTCCAGCTACAACAGTTTTACCAGAAGCATTCGCCGTAAATTGGCAAAGGAGTTCTGCCTGAGACCCTCCCCCCACAATATGCACTACATCTATAGCTGTCCCTAACGTTTTTTCTATGCCTTGGAGCACATAAGCATGGTTTAAAGCAAGACTTTCATATATGGAACGCGCCATTTCGGCCACGCCCTCTGGAGCATCCTCTCCCCTATCTAGAAAGAACCCCCTAATTTCATCTGGCATATTAAGTGGATTCATAAAGCGGGGATCGTCAGGATAAAAAATATGCTGTAACGGCTCCGCCATCTCCGCTGCTTCATGGATTTCACTATAGGAAAGCTCCTTCCCTTCCTCCTCCCAAATACGACGACACTCTTGAATAAGCCACAAGCCGCAAAGAATTTTATGGTAAAAAATCTTATTTCCCACGCTACACTCATTGGTAAAATTAGCATTCAAAGAGTGAGAACTTCGCTCTGGACTATCAAGCTCTCGCCCTAAAAGTGACCAGGTCCCGGCACTGATCACAGCCGAAGCAGACGTTTCCGTGGGTGCAGCAGAAAGAGCTGAAGCCGTATCATGTCCGCCAACTGCCACCACTGTCACCTCATTGCCCAATCCGGTTTCAGCTTGTACATAGGGAGATAGCGGCCCAATAATGGTTCCTGGAGATATTAAAGGGCACAAGAAATGGTGCGGAATCTCCAAGCACTCTAAAAGCCCTCGATCCCACGACCGCGTCGCTGGATCAAGAAACTGAGAGGTAGACGCTATTGTAATCTCGTTAAAATATTGGCCTGTAAGAAAATATGTAAATAAATCTGGAGGGAATAAGAGTTTTTCTGCCTGATTTAAAAGCCAAGGTCGGCTTTTCTTTTCGGCAAAAAGCTGCACAAGAGAGTTAAACTGAATGAACATAATACCTGTACGAGAATAAATTTCTTCCCGCGCAACATTTTGAAAAATTTCACTGTAAAGCCCTTCTGTCCTCGGATCTCGATAGTGATGTACTGGCGCCATAAGTTGTCCTGTTTTATCAACAAAAGCACAATCGACGCCCCAAGTATCTATACCTACAGTAAAGGGGGCTCCTTGCGCTAACTGTCCCGCATTTCTTAGAGCTACCAACATTTCATCATATATTCTTAAGATATCCCAATACCAAGAACCGTTGAGTCGAATAGGGCCATTAGGAAAAGAATGGATCACTTCAAAAGAGAGCTGGCCATCTTTGTAAGTTCCCCATAAAGCCCTTCCCGTCGAACTGCCGAGGTCAAAAGCAAGAAGGTGCGTCATATCCCCTTGTATCATTGGTCTATTGTTGTCCATACCCTGCAAACTTGCGAACGACCTCAGCCATTTCCTCATCTGGAAGAATCACTGGCTCTCCAATACACTTCGTTCGATAATAAATCTCAGACACCAACTCTATCTCCTCTGCAGTACCAAAAGCTCCGGGAAGAGTTGCGCCTACTGCAAGCAATCCGTGATTGGCCATAAGAACCGCATTATATTGTCCTATGGACTCTGCCACGTTATGAGCAAGTTCTGGAGTTCCATAGGTGGCATAAGACGCTAAAGGAACTTTATTTCCTGAAAATCCAATGAGATAATGAACAGCAGGAAGTTCCCATCTTAAACAAGCGATAGTTGTAGCAAAAACAGAGTGGGTATGCACAACGGCACAAACATCGCTCCTTTTATGATATAAAGCTAGATGCATAGCAGTTTCACTGGAAGGTTTTTTTACACCCTCTATAATATTCCCTTCAATATCCATCACCAAAACATCTTCTGGTTCCATCTCGAAGTAATCGATCCCGGTCGGGGTAATGGCTACTTCTCCACGGACTCTATCAAAAATACTAATATTGCCTCCTGTTCCTGTTGTCAACCTAGAAGTAACCATTTTTTGACAATATTCCACTATCGCTTCTCGTTCAGAACGAAGTCGCATTTTATATCCTCCCATCATTTCACTCTATAAACTATAAAAGAAGTGTCACATAATCGTACACTAAAGATAGCCATAATATGCGACTATTGCAATGGCAAGACCAACGATTCCCGTATCTTATCAGCTGAGATATAGCCAAAATAATGGTCCTAAATGCGGAAATCGCATTTTTTAGAGGAAAGCATTGATGTTTGTGAAAAAAGGAAGGTATTAACATGTCATTTCTTTATATTCCATTTTTAGAGCTATTAGAAGGTAATAATATCCTTTTTTCTGAGCATTTTCTATGGCTATTTCCATATTTTGCGGGGTTGCCCGACGAATTAGCCTTTGGAAAGACATGACATCCCTGCCATCAAGAGTTTTCCCATACTTCAGCCATGCATTCAGCAGGTCTCCGTGGTTATCTATAACGTCAAGAAGAGATTGAGACTGAAGTAAAATCTGGGTAAGGCTTTTTTCTTGAGGTTCTTTAAGAGGCAAACTGCCAGAAGAAGTAAGCCCTTCCTCAATAGGCACTACGAGACGATATAAGGCTTGGAAACACTTCCGAGGAACAACATCTATACAAAAAGGTGGAGTTTGGACATGCAAGTGGCCAAAGTACCACCTCCGAAAAGAGAGACGAGAAACAATTGTATTGAGATAAATAGCTACAGGATCCCTGGGCACATGAGCAAGTTTCAGCTTTGCGCCGATATATTTCTTATGGCAAAGCTCTATTAATACTAGATTTGGGGCCATATGGGTAAAAACATAATCAACTTTCCATTGAACCTGATCTAAAGACTGCCACCCCCTCGCCATCTCTTCCTCTGAGGGAATTTCTCGTTCCCACCATGAAATACCAGGTCTCCGCATATTTTTATCGAGACTTAAAGCCCCTCCGAAGCAAAAACAGCGAAATCCCTCTATAGTGTATATATATCCTCGTTTTAGATGGAATATATTGTCAGATACAACTCCAACGGAATTTCCAAAACGTTCTATTTCTGGAAGATGATCAAGACGTGTAAAGTTTTCGTGATTTCCATCAATAAATAAGGTATTCCATGGCATGGAAGAAAGCCAGGTAAGCCACTTTTGTTCTCGTTCCGTAAGGCAAGGATCGAATAAAAGGCCAAAATCACCCATAATTACAAGGTGATCTTCTGGGGTGAGATATTTCCCCACTGTATAATAAAAAGGCAATAGTTCATCTATCTCCACTGTTCCATGTTTATCGCCTGTTACATAAATAGACATGAGCCCTCCCTTAAGAATAGCGTAGATAAATAATATCATAAATAGTTAAACAAATTGTTTTCGCATTTCATTGCTTTAGCTCGATAAAGAACAGCTTCTTGAAAAAGATGCCTTTAGAGAGGATCATTCAATTAAAAAAGGTGGATGCCCCTTACGGGACACCCACCTTTATCCTTCAAGTTGTATTAAAGGGAACTCCTACAGAGGTCTAACGTTGCTAGCCTGTGGACCTTTCTGACCAGACTCAACATCGAAAGAAACCTTCTGCCCTTCGTCAAGAGTCTTAAAGCCATCAACCTGAATAGCACTAAAATGGACAAAATAATCTTTCCCATCTTCGCCGGTGATAAAACCATAGCCCTTGCTGCCGTTAAACCATTTTACTGTTCCTTGTGTCAAAATGTTGCCTCCTAAAAATGTTATTGTGCTGCTGTTATTTTGCAACTTAGTAAGTTTACAGGAGAAAATGATAATAGTCAAGAAAGTTTTTGAAATTTGTACGGACAAATCTCGTTAAGTTTCTATTTCGCTTTGCTACTCCTTTAAACCGAACGAAAGAAATGACAGCACACACTGATAATTCCCTGTTATTCATATCTCAGAGCATCTATAGGATTGAGCAAAGAGGCTTTGTAGGCTGGATAAAAACCAAAAAAAATACCCACACATCCAGAGAACCCAAAAGAAAGAATTATAGAAAGCACTGAAATATCAGTAGTCCATCCCAAGACTCTCGAAAAAAACTCAGCCCCTGCAACTCCCAGAACAATACCAACAACGCCTCCCAAAAGAGAGAGGATAAGAGCTTCCATAAGAAATTGAAGTCTAATATCCGCCTTTTTAGCTCCTATAGCCATCCGGATACCGATCTCCCGCGTTCGTTCCGTCACTGATACGAGCATAATATTCATAATGCCAATACCACCTACTAAGAGAGAAACTCCCGCTACAGCTGTAAGAAGCAGACTCATTACTCGAGTAGCACTCTTAGCGTTTTCCACCATTTGCGCTAAATTCCGAACCGTAAAATCGCTGTCTTCTCCCGGTTTAATGCGATGACGCTGCGCCAGAAGGCTTTCAATTTGCTCTTGCGCTCTATCTAAATGATATTCCGAAAGTGCTTTTACGGAAATTGAGGAAGTCATCCCCATCTTAGGGGGACTGATCATTCTTCTTTGAACTGTTGTAATAGGAACCAATATAATATCGTCTTCGTCACGCCCCATAGGACTTTCCCCAATCTTCGCCAAAACACCAATTACCATTACAGGTACACCTTTTAAACGTATTACTTTCCCCAAAGGATCTTCGCTGCCAAACAAATTTTCGACAATTGTTTCTCCGATAATACACACCTTCGTAGCACTTCGAATATCCTGTTCCACAAAGGTCCTGCCTGAAACCAAAGAAAGATCCCGCACAAAAAGGTAATCGGCCGTAGTTCCCGTAACCTGCCCAGGATAGTTTTCGTTACCATAAACAGCCTGAAGCGTGCCCCCGTAAGTAGGTGCGGAATAGGCAACTGCGCTACATTCTTCGCGGATAGCCTCCGCATCTTCCACTGTCAGTGTATATGCCGAATAACTTCGCACTCCACCTACTGACCTATCTGTACTGGGTCGCACTATAATCATGTTACTGCCAAGGCTAGAAAATCTGTCAGCTATCTCGCGGTTAGCGCCAGATCCTATAGCAAACATAATAATAACCGCCATAACCCCAATAACGATTCCCAACATGGTCAATGCCGATCTCGTTTTATTGGCACGAAGAGATCGAAAAGATATTTTTATAGTCTCATACAGACTTAACATGCAATCCTCACTTCTTCGTCTCTTATCATAATCCCATCTTTAAAAGTTATAATCCGCGTCCCGAAACGAGCCATATCCAATTCGTGAGTTACCTGAATAATCGTTTTGCCCGTCTCTTTATTCAACCGGACGAAAAGATCCATAACATCTTCGCCTGTTCTACTATCAAGATTGCCCGTGGGTTCGTCAGCAAGAATAAGAGGGGCATCATTAACTAATGCTCTCGCAATGGCGACTCGTTGCTGCTGGCCGCCAGAAAGCTGTTGAGGTTGATGACCGGCTCTTTCTTCTAACCCTACAATTTGGAGGGCATGGAGAGCCTGTTTGTGCCGAGCCTTCGCTGGTATGCCTCTGTATAGCATAGGAAGCTCTACATTCTCAAGCGCAGTCATTCGAGGCAGAAGGTTAAATCCCTGAAAAACAAAACCAATCGTGTTTTTACGAATTTCAGCCAATTGATCTTTATCTAAAGAGCTTACGTCAGTACCATTAAGAAAATAATGTCCTTCCGTTGGGATATCGAGACATCCTAAAATATTCATTAAAGTGGATTTCCCCGACCCCGAAGCTCCCATAATCGAAAGAAACTCTCCTTTTCTTACAGAAAAAGTCACGCCTCTCAAAGCCCAGACTTCCACTTCTCCCATGACATAAGATTTATGAATATTATCGACGCGGACCAGGCACAAAGGGAGACCCCCTTCCAGTCGTAGTCTCCTTGCCGAATACAACTCCCGTAACAATTTTCATACCTTCCTTTACTTCTCCTGAAATCTCGGTATCCATACCGTCTGAGATCCCTATAGTTATAGGAACTGGCTGGAAAGCTTTCCCATCATAGAGCCAAAGGTTTTTAGTGTAAGAATGAGGAGAAGAGGGTGCAGATGTATTGTGTACCTCTCCGTTAAAAACTCCCAATTCTGAATTTGGTTTAAAGCGGAGGGCAGCGTTAGAGATCTTCAATACACCAGACTTCTTAATTGTCTCTATTATCACGTTAGCTGTCATGCCAGGCATAAGTTTGAGTTCTGGATTCTGCACTTTAATAATGACCGTATATGTTACGATATTTCCTTCGGTGTTAGGAGCTAAACGAATTTCCTCCACGAAACCGTGGAACGTTACATCAGCATAAGCATCCACCGTAAACTGCACGCCTTGTCCTGCCTGAATTAAGCCAATGTCTGCTTCGTCTATATCTGCTTCTACCTTCATCTGTGTCAGGTCTTCCGCTATAGTAAAAAGAGTTGGAGCAGATTGGGTGGCATTCACTGTCTGCCCCACTTCCACTGCTCTGTCTATAACCACTCCGTTAATAGGAGACGCTATTTTCGCGTATCCCAAGCTAATTTTTTTGTGTTTTAAGCTCGCTTTAGTTTGCTCTACATTAGCTTGCGCCGCTTTTAGTTGAGCTATTGCTGTATCATATTCCGTCTGTGCTTCGTCGAGTTCGCTCTCCGCAATAAGATTTCGGGAAAAAAGTTCTTTTTTCCTATCCCTACTCTTTTTCGTATCTTTCACTGAAGTTTCTGCTTTCAAGACATTGGCCTGAGCTGCTAAAACGTCAGCCTCTGCTGACTCAACATTAGCCTGTAACAAAGACGGATCAATTTCAGCGATAAGCTGACCTTTTTTCACTGAAGAGTTAAAATCCACGTAGATAGCCTTAATAGTGCCCGTCACCTGCGTTCCTACATTCACCGTATTAACAGCCTCCACTCTGCCAGTAGCAGAAACAGTCTTCACAATTTCGCCTCTCACTATAGGTACAGTCTCTACAGTAAAAATTGGGGACGTACCTCTGCGAAAGAAAAAATAACTACCGATAAGAGCCATCACCACAAAAAAGGCCGCGAACTTTTTCATTCTAAAGAACCTCCAACTGCTTTTTCCAGGGCAGTCCAAGCTCGCCAATGATCATAAAGAGCTGCCCAATACTCCTTTCTAGCTTCCTTATATTTTTCAGTCGCGTCAGCCACTTCAATAGGAGATCCTACTCCTACTCTATATCTATTTTGAGCAATATCCAGGTTTTCCTCTGATTGAGACACCACTTTTTCTGCCACCTTCAAAACATCGAAAGAATCTGTGAATTCTAAATAAGATTGCTCTACCTCTTTCTGAACGTCAGAACGAAGAGATTCAACTTCTGATTCTGCTATCTCCAGCTCCACCTTTGCTTGTTTTATTTTTTCTGTCTGCAAGCCTCCGTCATAAAGGGGAAACTGCACGGTCATTCCCATAGACCAATTGTCATCCTCTGTAAAAGAGCTGCCGCCAACAGTATATTTCCCCGACGCTTTCAATTCAGGAGAGTTTTCTTTCGCCGCTAAACGAATATTTTGATATGCTGCCATACTATCCGTTTTTTTTGCCTGTAATTCTGGCCGGGACGAAAAAGCTCTTTTCTGTATTTCTTCTAGATTCAGAGACACCTCTTGCGTCGACACTATATCTTGCAGGGAATAATCTATAGGAGTAGTAATTCCCATGGCATTATCCAAAGCTGTTTTCGCCTTCTTAACGGCTGTCTTCGCTGTAATAACACCTAACTGAGCCTTACTCAAATCTACATCAGCAGTTGTAACATCATACTTAGAAACAGATCCGACTGAATAAAATCCCTGGGCCTGGTCTAAAAGCAACTGGTAAAGTCTCAATGTTTCCTCTGCTACCTCGACATTTTTTTGTGCTTCAAGAAGATCAAAATACGACTTTTTTACGTTATATACAATCAAAAGTTCCGTTTCCTTCAGAGTATAAAAAGCACTCTCTTTCTGAAGCGAAGAAACTTCTATTTCCACATCTGTCTTACCACCATCTGAAATAAGTTGTGATGCCCCAGCGCTACTCGAATAAATTTCTCTATCTCTGGTAGAAGAACTATCTTGCCGAGTATATCCAGTAGCAATATCTACTTGAGGCTTCAATTTTGATTTGACCTGGCCTATTCGACTATCAGCAACATATACTTTTCCTTGCGCACTTTTAAGATCGGGGTGGTGAGCAAGGGCCATAGTTACACACTTATTAAGATCCCAAATCTCCGCTACTGGTATTGCCTCTATTCCTTGAGCGAGACTTGCCCAACATAAAAATAGAAAAACAGAAGAAAAACAAAGACGTTTCTTCATCACTCTTCTCCTTCTAAATATATTTCCTGAAAGAACCCCTTTTGCAAAGCAAAAAAAGATAGAGAACGTTACAAACAGGTTATCTGGAATCACAAACACTATAATTTATACACGGAAAAAGAATCTTATGTATCAGGAAATATATGGAGATTTGAATAATATATTCAAAAGGGTCTCCCACAGAAATGGAGACCTTTTTTTCATTTAAGAACGAATCATCACTAATGCCATTTTGAAAGCTTCTACCGCTTTCAAAGCATGAGGAACATTGGCGGGCATAATAAGCCACTCCCCTTGAGCTACAAGTTGAGATACACCTCCAAGACTAATCTCTGCCTTCCCATTAAGGATTTGAACCAAAGCATCGTAAGGAGCTGTATGCTCACTCAGAGCCTGCCCTTTATCAAAAGCAAAAAGAGTTACAGTGCCGGTAGGATGATCAATAAGTGTACGGCTTACCACTGAGCCAACTTGAACTTCTACCATTTTTTCAGCCTCAAATTTTGTTCCCTTCTCGAATATTTTCTGACTCATCACTATCGCTCCTTTATGTATAAATTCGTTTATTTACACGGTTATTATGCTAGCATAAACCCTACTAAATTACTAATGATTATTTTGGGTCTTTTACAACTCTCCTTACGTTTTTCTCAGCCTCTCCTCAAAAAAGAAATGCCTCTTTAATTACTTATAAAAAATATCTTTATCCCAAATCCTCTATATAAACTAGAAACAAGATATGAAAAGATATAATCTTTTCAGGATAACAATGAATATTCAATAAAAATAGCTCTTAACTATTTGTAATCAACAGAGTTACCCTAAATCTCCATTTTGCAAATACGAATTGTGTGCTATGCTGATTATTGAAAATATTTAATAAAAACCCTCGCTGGCGCCAGTACTTTTGAGAGGAAAAGGAGGCAGAGAAAAATGAAGATTCAGGTCATTGGGCGAATATGCCCAGATTGTGACAAGGTTTTCGAGATGACCAAACAGACTCTGACTACCCTTAATATTGTTAATGACATTGAGCGCGTAACAGAGACAAGGGAGATCATCAAACATTTTGGGATGGTGCATATCCCAGCCGTAGCTGTAGATGGGAAAGTACTTTTTTCTGGAGAGATTCCTAACGAGGAAAAAATGAAAAAGCTCTTCTCTCGATACAGAAACTGAATTAATAGAAACAAATAAACTTACCGTAACACCCCTTACGGAAAAAGTTTCGAAAGAGATGCCCTAGGGCATCTCTTTTTTTAATGAAGGCGAAAGATGCTCTTTTAGTTTTCTCTTATTTTTTAAAGTTTGTCAAAAAAGCCGTTATCATAATAGACAGAGAATAGGATATTATAAAAAATAGCTCTCAAGAAGAGGGCCTCAAAATATTAAAAGAGTAGGGAAGGAGTTTTTATAGTGTTTTCTACCTTCTTAATTCTTTCTGTTCTTCTTGGCATCTTAGTTCCTGTTCGTCGCGCTAGTGCCTGTAGCGGTCTTATATTAGGGAAAGATGTTTCCCCTACAGGGAAAGTTCTTGTTGCTCATAATGAAGACGATAGTGATCGTCTTTTAGTGCGACATGCCCTTGTCCCCCCAAGAGACCACAAGCCTGGAACAACTTTTACATGCGAAGAGGAATCTGCCCATATCCCACAAATACCCCATACTTTTGGTTTTTTCTGGAGTGAAGTCCGAGGTGAACGTGGCCTTTCAAATGCAGATATATTCTATAACGACCACGGTGTTGGTATTTTTAGTGACAGCTGTCGACATATACGATCTGATCATGAGCCCGATTGCATAGCTGGCGGGATTGGATATGGCCTCCGCCGCGCTTTAGCTGAACAAGCTTACAGTGCTGACCATGGCGTAATATTGGCCATGAAGCTATTAGAACAATATGGATACCGAGATTCAGGTAGATGCTATATTATTGCCGATGCTAACGAAGCATGGATGATACAAGTAGTTCATGGCCAACACTATTGTGCCGTACAAATACGAGACGATGAAGCCGCTTTCATCCCTAACCATTACACCATCCGTAAAGGCGATCTAAATAATAGAAAGTTTTATTGCTCAAAAGATCTTCTGAATTACGCCTCACAAAAAGGCTGGGTATCGCCCCATGTGTTAGAAGAAAAAGATTTTGATTTTGCGAAAGCGTTCCAAAACCCTAAACGGTGGCGTCATAAGTTCAATACATTTCGTCAACGTCATGCTCTTTCGATTCTCACTGGCAGGGAATGGGGGGTCAATGAAGAGCTCCCAATGACAGTGCACCCAGGTAAAAAAATAGAATTTGATAAAATCAAGGCTATTTTCCGTAGCCACTATGAAGGTACAGCTGATGATTTACGTATGGATTTTTCAGGCTTTTCTCCTCACTATACTCCCTTACGGCGGATCTGCACTGGAACAACAGTAGAAGGGATTATAGCCGCCTTTCATGAATATCCAGAGCTCACTTGTCTTTGGATTGCCCCCGGCCGTCCTTGTTCTCACCCTTATATTCCATTACATGGCGGCATTCTCTCTTTACCAGAAGGACTTTCCCCCATAAAAAGACCTATTCCTGCTCTGGAAGAGCATTGTCAACCGGATATGTCTCTCCTTGATATAGACTCAAAAAAATGGTGGAATATTACTCAACAACAAATAATTACAGACTTGCTTTATAAAGATATCCATCCCTCTTTACAAAATTGGATCTCTTTTTATGAAGATTCTCTTATGAAACAAGAGGAAGAAATACGCCAGAAAGCTGAAACTTTGATGCTCTCTGGAGAAAAAGAGGAGGCCAGAACGCTTCTTACCGCATGGGGGGAAACTATTTCGCGACAAACAGCAGAAAAGCTGGAAAAGTTTTTCGCCCCCTTTGCTCCCATCTCACTGCTAACAAGCGCCACAAATATATTTAAGGGAGATAGATCTACCGAGCTTGTTGTCCGTTTCAACTTAAAAGGTCGACACCCCGTAGAGAAATCAATTCTTATGGGACAGGGGGGGCTCAACCATACTTTATGGGCAACGCCTATAGACCAAAGTCTTCTGGAAGAGAATGGTCTCTGGACTCTTCGTTTCCGAGTCCGAGAGCTTACAGAAAAAGCACTTCCATGCCGCTCTGATTTTTGGCTTGCCGGACATGATATTGAGGGTAAAACCTTTATAGCCCGTACTATTATGCAAGTGTATCCACAGCGAGAAGATAACACGTTCCTCTATAACGGTAAATAACAAGCACCAGTTTTTACACAACTCGGGGACATAGCAAGGAGAGAATAAAATGGATTACATTTTAAAGCTCCGTTCTTTTTTAAAACCATATAAGAAACAATCTTTTATAGCTCTTCTTCTACTCGTATCTCTTGTTGTAATGGATCTTTTTATTCCTCGACTTATACAAAGAATCATTGATTACGGCATAACAGCTCGCAATCGTCAAATTGTAATTCATACGGCCTTGTTAATGGTCAGTCTCTCTGTTTTAGGTGCCTTCACCGCCATTGGGAACAACTTTTTTTCCATACAAGTTGGAGAAGGTGTAGCTCGAGATCTACGAGAACATCTCTTTTTCAAGATCCAAAACTATTCTTTCAGCGACCTCGACAAGCAAAAGACAGGAGAAATTATGGTGCGCCTTACCAGCGATGTAAACACAATAAAAGGTCTTGTACAAATGTCTTTACGTATAGGGACACGAGCACCGCTGCTCATGATTGGCAGTCTCATCCTTATGTTTAAAACAAGTCAAAAGCTGGCCTTCACCATTCTGCCCCTTCTTCTGCTTACATCAGGAGTTCTATTTTTTTTCATACTTAAAATAGAACCCCTTTTTCAATCTATACAACAAAAGCTAGACCGACTTAATACTGTTTTACAAGAAAACATCAGCGGAATACGGTTAGTCAAAGCTTTTGTGCGAGCTCATTCAGAAAGTCAACGATTTGAGGTCTGCAATGAAGCACTCTTCGATCAATCCGTTAAAGTTATGATGCTCATGTCTTACATGGCACCCATACTAACGCTTCTCGTAAACATCGGCATAGTAATAGTACTGTGGACTGGAGGGTTTCAGGCAGCTCAAGGAAATATAACCACAGGACAAATAGTGGCTTTCACGAATTACCTTCTCACTACCATGACCCCTCTTGTAATGATGACAATGCTATCGAATGTTTGGGCAAGCGGAATTATTTCAGCTCAGCGTATACAAGAAATCATGGAAACATCACCAGACACACGCAAGCGATTAGAAAAAATAGCACTGCCCCCTACAATTCAGGGGCATATTGTTTTTGAAGATGTTTCTTTCAGCTATAATAGCGACAACTCTAGGGAGTCAACCTTAAAAGGAATCAATTTTGAAGCTCTTCCAGGAGAAACAGTGGCTATTCTTGGCGCTACTGGATCTGGTAAATCCACTCTCGTCAACTTAATTCCAAGATTTTATGACGTTACTGTCGGTCGAATTTTAATTGATGGACTTGATATACAGACTATTCAACATAGCTCGTTGCTCGCCCATATAGGCATTGTTCCTCAAGAAATTATTCTCTTTTCAGGAACTGTACGAGATAACATCTGTTACGGCTCGCCCCATGCTACTGATGAAGAGATAATTACTGCTGCCCACATAGCTCAAGTCCATGACTTTATTATGGGTCTCCCCCAAGGATACAATTCTTATATTGAGCAACGTGGCATGAACTTGTCTGGCGGCCAAAAACAACGTATCGCCATTGCTCGAGCCATTCTTCCTCGTCCTCAAATTCTAATCCTCGATGACAGCACCAGTGCAGTGGATATAGAAACTGAAACGAAAATACAGAACGCTATTAAAGTTTTTGCTGCAAAACAAACCATCTTTATAGTGGCTCAGCGCATCTCTACCGTATTAAATGCCGATAAAATAATAGTTTTAGATAACGGACATATAGTAGCAGAGGGGCCTCATAACAAATTGATACAGACAAACTCTATCTATCAAGAAATTTACATATCACAGCTTGGCGAAAAAAGTGGACAAGAAAGACAGGTATAATAAAGATGGCGCGTGAAAAGGATTCCCGCACTACTGGGAGAAATCAGATTCGAACGTACATGCTCCCTAGAGGAAGGCGGAATATCGGCAACATAGAAAAAGCTAAAAATCCGCACAATACACTACTTCGACTTTTTTTCTATTTCAACCGTTATAGAATCTCTGTAATATTTGTATGCACTCTTATAGTTCTTTACTCTATTTTAGGCCTCCTTGCCCCCTACCTTATGGGAGTTGCCATAGACCTCTACATTTCCCTTAAAACTACGAAAGGTTTAGTTAACATCGCTTCACTCATGCTCATCGTTTATGTATTAAATAACATATTTCAAGCTATTGCCAATAGAGTCACGAGCAATATTTCTCAAAAAGCTCTCAAACAAATGCGTAAGGATCTTTTTCAACATCTTCAATCTCTGCCTCTCAGTTTTTTTGACCAAACCCCTGCAGGAGACTTAATGAGTCGCCTCACAAATGACATTGATGCTATTAGCCAAGCCATATCTTTAAATATAACATCTCTGCTTGCCAGCATGTTATCAATGGCAGGCATTTTAATAGCCATGTTTATATTAGACACCAAATTAGCCTTGGCCTCCTTATTCGTGGTACCACTTATGTTTGGGTTCTCAGAATTTGTAGCTCGCTACACTCGAAAAGGATACCAACTGTTACAAAAAGACTTGGGTACTCTTAACAGCGTGATGGAAGAATCTATTAGCGGAGCTAAAGTAATCAAGGCTTTTCGCAAAGAAGGAGCCGTAACAGAAACGTTTCTACTCCATAACCAAAGGGTATATACGGCAGGAATTTACGCTAACACCTATGCCCTTTTATTGATGCCCCTAACAGGCGTGCTCGGAAATTTTTTTGTCATCATCCTTGTGAGCTTAGGGAGTTGGCTGGCATTAAAGGGACTTGCTACTGTAGGTTTGATCGCTACGTTCATCAATTATGGGCAAAACTTTATTCAGCCACTTCGCCAGGTATCGAACTTATACAATACTTTTCAGGCAGCTTTAGCTGGCGCAGAGAGAGTTTTCGAAATTATAGATATGGAACCAGAAGGTGAAGACAACGTTTGTACTGTTCCTGGGCAACCACTTCGTGGACATGTATGTTTCGACCACGTTTCTTTTGAGTATAAACCTGGGATACCAATCATTAAAAATCTTTCTTTTGAAACAAAAGCAGGAGAAACCGTAGCATTAGTAGGACCTACAGGAGCCGGAAAAACCACTATCACTAATCTCATCACTCGTTTTTATGAAATTAAAGAAGGGCGAATTACCATCGATAAGGTAGATATCCGCACTATACCCAAATCTTGCTTGCGGCAACAACTCGGCCTCGTACTACAAGAAACCTTTTTATTTTCCGATTCCGTTATGGGAAATATCCGTTTCGGGCGCTTAGACGCAACTGACGAAGAAGTAATAACTGCCGCAAAAATGGCTGAAGCAGATCATTTCATTGGCCTCTTGCCACAAGAATATCACACACTACTATCAGAACGAGGAAGCAACCTTAGCCAAGGACAACGTCAACTTCTCTCTATCGCTCGTGCTATCCTCGCCAATCCAAGAATTTTAATATTAGACGAAGCGACAAGCAACGTAGACACACGTACTGAAATTCGGATTCAAAACGCTCTTCTACATCTTATGGAAGGACGGACCAGTTTCGTAATCGCTCACCGTTTAAGTACAATCCGCAATGCTGACCAGGTTCTTGTAATAAACAAAGGAGAACTTGTTGAAAAAGGAACCCATGAAGAGTTATTACAACGTCAAGGATTTTATTACCATTTATATATAAGTCAGTTTAAAGGACACCTCATATGATGACGTAATATCGCTCTATTTTTTCAAAATACGCTTTAAGGAAATTTTCAGAAGGTTAGCTAAAAATTCCCAGTCTTCTTCAGAAATCTCTTCAACATTTTTTGCAAGGCTGCGTAAGTGGAGAACTATATCTGGATCATATGATGCCATGATTTTTAACAATACCTCAAAGTCCATAGCACTCTGTTTTTTCTCTTGATAAACACCTGAATCATTATCTAGACGAGCCATATAGATACCATATTTTTTTATAATTAAAGTTTTATCTTCTATAGATCCTCTACTTTCCTCTCTTTCTAAATACTCTAAGGTTTGCGGAGAAATGCCTAGAATACCTGCCGCTTCATACAAACTTAGCTCTAGATATTGCCGCATAGCCCGCAACATAAAACTATTCTCTTTTTCATAGCCATCAGCGCAATCTGTTTCACCCAAAAGATAAGAGGAAGTTGTTTGCAAAGCCTTTGCCACAGCAAATACCATCTCTGCGTTTGGGGAACGTTCTCCTCGTTCCCATCGAGAAATTGTTAGCTTCGTGACTCCAATAATCTCCGCTAACTCCTGCTGAGTTAAGCCTCTTTTGCGTCGAACTACTTTTATCCTGTGCCCGATCATCCCTATCTCCTCTTTAATAAAAAAGCCCTTATGGACTACTGTATCCATTGGAATAGATAACTCAATAATCTCTTTGGCTATAAAAATTATCATTTAAGATATTTATCGTTCTTTATTTTTTTAAAAAAAGGAAAACCCCTTGTGCATATCCAATTTGTCGTTTAATATTAATAAAAGTTGATACTTTAATATTTTTATCTATTTCTGGATATCTTTTCAGTATTTTGTTTACTTCCTCCAAGAACCGACCCCGTTAGCGACCATGGACTGGAGAGTTTTGTTTCATCGATCAACGCCTCCTCCTCTTTTCCTAAGCACACTCTCGCTGATATAAAAATTCAGGGGTCGTGAAAAAACAATACGTTATAGTAGAGAGCTTGTGCCAAACGCACAAACCTTTCTTTATAGATAAAGTGAGGCTCATTATGCAAAGAGAATTTTACGTTGAAGAGCATAGTATCCTTCTAGATGAAGACAAAAAAACATTCGCTACCAACGTTCTTCTTTCCGATAAAATAGGGAGCCCTTCTCTTACAAAATCTTTTCATAAAGAAAACTGTTCTATTCTTTCTTTGTTAGAAAACAACATCCCTGAAGCCGTGTGGGAAACGGTGGAAAATTACGGGTCTTGGGAAGGCGCCGTAATAGACGATGGAACACTCCATCGATACTGGATTTCTATTCAACAACTTATAAGCAAAAACAAGCGAAAATTATACCTTGTCAGAGCAGGAATTGAAAAGGGAGGAACGCCTCACATTACAAAGGGGGAAACGTATCCTAACTTGCCATACCAAATTTCTGACCGTACAACGCTTATGTTTCTTTTAAAACAACGCATTAAGAAAAAACTTTCGAGCGACACTTTTGCTCTTATTATTGTTAATTTTGATCGTTTCAGAACTCTTAAAGATGGGAATGGTTCTTTTAGCGGGAAACAGGTTCTTATCCAAACTATCCGATTACTTTTTGCCTTGTTGACTGAAGAAGATTTTTTCTTTAAAACGAGAAATAATGAATTCGCCCTTTTTGTTCCTCTAAAAAAACCTGAACGCCTTTCTTCCCTTATAAAAGGAATTAAAAAGATTTTCTCCCAACCTATAATTGTAGATAATGAAACATTTGAAATCTCAACCCATATAGGAGCAAGCCTTTTTCCCCAGAATGCAGCTTCAGCGGAACAACTTATGCGTTGCGCAGACATGGCGCTTCATCAAGCTAGGCAAAATAAAATTTCAAACGATGTCATCTTTTATAATAACAACATTGAGGAAGAAGTTAAAAAAGTTTTAAGACTCGAAAAAGACCTCTACAGAGCTTTAGAACGGAAAGAGCTTTTTTTGCAATACCAGCCACAAATAGATATAAAAACATCTAACGTTATTGGCGTAGAGGCTCTTCTTCGTTGGCATCGTGGCTACAAAGAAGTTATTTTTCCTAACGATTTTATTCCCATGGCTGAGACTTCCCTTGTTATGATAGATATTGGGAGGTGGGTACTCCAAGAAGCTTTTGTACAGGCCCAAAAATGGATAAAACAAGGTATCCAATTAAACATATCAGTAAATATCTCTCCTGTTCAAATTTATCAAGATCGACACTTAAAAGAAGAGATAGAAAAATTACTTAGAGTTACAAGTATCCCAGCTTCAATGCTTACACTGGAAATAACAGAAAAAACCCTGCGAGATCGTCATGGCCTTTTTGAGAAGGTCATGGGAGAAATTCGTTCCCATGGGGTAAAAATCTACTTAGATGATTTCGGGAAAGGTTATTCGTCTATAGATTTTGTAAAAAGCTTTCCCTTCGATGGAATAAAAATTGATCGAGAGATCATAACAAATGCCCCTCGCTCTGCGAGAGAAAAAAACTTTGCTAATTCTTTCATTCGCATGGCCCATAGCTTAGTTCAACATATTGTTATAGAAGGCGTTGAGACAAACGAGCAAATTAACAGCCTGGACTTAGGTCTCTCCAACCTAAGTATCCAAGGGTACTACTACAGTCCCCCACTCGACGCCGAAAAGATAGCTCCCTTCATTCTAACAAAAAGAAACAGCCTCCATCTGGAGGCTGTTGGTAGATCGTCGATTCAACGATATGATCCGAAAGACATAGGCCCCGTGTAACAAAAGCGCTCACTTAACAAGAAACGAACCTTGTCTGTACATAAATCCCATGCCTCCGGCTCCTTGTTCAGCAGACTTACCATTTCGTTAAGAAGTCCATCTATTATTGCGTCGGTGGCCTTCGGATCTCTAGACGTACTTTCTATCTTAGCAACAAGTTCCTGTGCTTTTGACATAATCTACCCCACCTCCTTCTCCAAGAATTCACAAAGGAGATTATAGCACTCTCTCTCACTATTCGGATCTTCTATTGAGAAATAAAAGAAACAATTCGAAGTAACAAAGGAACCGCTAAAACAGTCAACACCCCACAAAGGCCTGTAGCCAGACTACTAAATGCCCCTTCTATCTCCCCCATTTCAAAAGCACGGCTCGTTCCTACAGCGTGAGAGCTGGTACCTATAGCCAATCCTCGTGCAATCGGATGATGTATACAAGCTATTTTGCACAAAATAGGAGCAATAATAGCTCCTGAAACTCCTGCACCAATTATTGCAAGAACTGTAATAGGGACCACTCCTTCTATAATAAGGGCTATCTCTATACCAATTGGTGCTGTTACAGATTTTGGAACCATGGATAGGAAAAAATCCTCTCCAAAATTGAAAAGACCACAGAGCGACCACACACTTATAAAAGCCGTCAGAATCCCTACACCTATAGAGATTAGAATAGATAAAAGGTTTTCTTTTAGTCGCGAAAATTCCCGATATATCGGAACCGCCAACAAAACAGTCACAGGTCCTAAGAACATGGATATAACATCGCCGCCACTGCGATAATCCTCATAACTATAATCTGTCATTGCTATGATAAGCCCAATGGTCACTGCTGAAAAAATGACTGGCATCAGAACAACCAATCTCGTCTTTTTGCGAACCCAGCCCCCAAGAACATACGTTCCCACCGTAAGAACTATAGCAAAAAGAGGGGTACGAAATATATCAAGAAAGGTTTCCATTCGATCTTCTCTCTTTCCTTCGCAACAGATACTGTGCGGTAACTCCTGTAGCTGCCATTACAAGGCACGTTGAGACAACAACAATAAATATAAATTGAGGGGCGACATGCATAATTTTGTCTTTGCTTGTAATCACTCCTAAAATAACCGGTACAAAGAAAAAAGCCAGATTGCCTAAACAAAAATCAGCTAACTCTCTTAAGGATTCTATAGAAATAATGTTACTGCATAAAAGCACTAATAAGAGCATCATTCCTATGACACTCCCAGGGATAGGGAGCTTTGTAAAAAATTGCAGTGCCTGTCCTATAAAAAATATGACAAGAACGATCAAAAGCTGTTGAAGCAATTTCAAAAAAACTACCTCCTTTAAAAAGGACAACCCTTTTACATTGTAGAGAGGGAACGTAGCACCGGAGGGCTGGATCAGATGTTCCACACCACAAACCTTTTATTTTGTGGAGAGGGAATTCTATTCCTCCTACAAAAAAATTTTAGCTACATATTTTCATCAGGTATGTTTTGCAAATCTTCCATCCATGGAGTTTCTTCGCTGTCGCTAGGAGCTCGATAGTCTCCTCGTGGTGACAGAGAACCTCCTGACCCTACCTTGGGAGAATTTGGAACGCATGACCGCTTATATTGGCTCGTTTTATAAAAACGATGAATAAAAATCTCTAGCCAATATTTGATTTCAGACAAAGTATATTGGTGCCTTTTCTCTAATGAAATATCAGGCCACTCTCCTAGTGTAACATCATGCCATGCACACCAAGAAAGAAACGCTACTTTAGAAGGGAGAAAACCATAACGTGTTATGTAGAATATATTAAAATCTTGAAGCTCATAGGGACCAATAACCGCTTCCGTCCTTTGACCAGGTTGATCCCCTTTTTGTCCTGGAATAAGTTCAGGGCTTATCTCCGTATTCAAAATATCTTCAAGAAAAACAGAAACATCCGCGCCTAAAAGCTTTCTAGATGCAACCCAGTGAATAATATATTGAATTAAAGTTTTAGGCAGGCTTGCATTTACGTTATAGTGAGACATGTGATCTCCCACCCCGTACGTACACCATCCGAGGGCTAGCTCACTCAAATCCCCAGTTCCCACTACCATTCCGCGGTGACAATTTGCAAGCCTAAAGAGAATCGAAGTTCTCTGCCCGGCTTGAACATTCTCAAAAGTTACGTCGTACAGATTTTCTCCCGCAGCATACGGGTGACCAATATCCTTTAACATCTGAAGACAACTCGGACGTATATCGATCGTCCCAATCTGCACTCCAAGAGAATTCATAAGATTATAAGCATTCTTCAAGGTTTTTTCAGACGTCGCAAAGCCTGGCAAAGTATACGCTTTCACATTTTCTCTCGATAGTCCTAGCATGTCCACCGTCTTTGCACATATCAAGAGAGCATGAGTCGAATCAAGCCCTCCCGATACCCCAATTACAAGATTTGTAAGCCCTGCAGCTTTCATCCTCTTAGCAAGCCCCTGAGCCTGAATATTAAAAATCTCATAACAACGTTTATCTCGAAGCTCCACATCCATAGGAACATAAGGGAATCGGGGAATCGTACGAACAGGAGTAATTTTTCCTGAAGGAACTTTCAGTGAAAATTTAATTCTTCTAAAAGGTTCACTATTTCCCCCCTTCATCGTCCTCTTCTCCACAAAACTTGTCATGATCATTCGATCTTTAGCAAGACGGCCAAGATCCACATCTGCCATTACAACTTGGGGATCCCAAGAAAATCGCTTCGATTCTGCCATAAGCTCCCCATTTTCATAGATCATGGCATGTCCATCCCAAGCGAGATCTGTAGTGGATTCCCCTGGCCCCGACGCTGTGTATATATAGGCAGAAATACACCGAGCCGATTGGTTGGACGCTAGGGAGCGACGATATTCTTCTTTACCAATAGTAACGTTAGAAGCTGACAAATTGGCGATAATAGTAGCACCATTCAAGGCAGCATAGCTAGAGGGAGGAATAGGTGTCCACAGATCTTCGCATATTTCACAGAAAAGCCTAAAGTCTGGAATATTTACCGCTTCAAATATCAGGTCCGTCCCTATGGGAACATTCCTCTGTCCTAAAATATCTATGGAATTTACTAAAAGTTCACTCGCTTGACGAAAATGGCGCAGCTCATAGAACTCTCGATAGTTTGGCAAAAAGCTCTTGACAGCAATGCCAAGGATTACCCCTTTAAGTATGACTACAGCACAATTGAAAAGCCCATTCACAACTTTAAGAGGTGCGCCTACAATCACAATCATGTCCATTGAAGCAGTGGCCTCAAGGACCATACCAAGGCTGGACAACGCTGATTTTTGCAATGCATCCTGAAAAAACAGGTCTTCATTCGTATAACTGGACAATCCCAACTCTGGGAAAGCAGCTAAAATCGCGTGTTGGTCATAAGCTTTCCGAGCCAAATCTATAGTCTTGCCCCCATTGTATTCAGGGTCACTTACCTTTAGTTCGGGAATACACGCAGCAACACGTACAAAATTATGATTGTATAAGTTAAAAAAGTCCTTTCTCTCCTCCACAGCTTCCCTCCTTAACTTTTCGTCGTGCTTTAATATAGCAAAAAATAGAAATCCAAGGCCTTCTTGTAAATTATACAGTCTCTGTCAGTTAAAATAACTCTCTTCCCCTAATAAAAAGTGATATTTCCCATCATCAGATCTGAATATTTCACAACGTTTCTCAAGGTAAACTATCGGAAACTCTCGTAATTCCTGCAGGGGTATTTGATCTCTCCCGTTAAGACTTTATAAAAAGACACGGTATCCGCCGATCATTTTTCATACCCTCTTAATAAAAGGAAGAACTACCTTTTGGGCGACTTCTCCTTTACAAAAACTCAGCAGCGCTTTTATGAGAGCATAAAAACTAAAAAATTAATATATACAAAATATATACAAAAATAAAAAAACAAAGACTAGTTTGTCTCAAGGGAATAATGTATCTTAGAGCCATCATATGGAAAGAGAGGCTTAGTTAAAATGAAGACACCTCGAGAAAACCAGCAATCTATTTCTGACAACTATGTGAAAGGGACATTTTTTGCTCTCTTGTCCGCTTTTTTATTTGGTTTTATCCCTATCCTCGCTATATATGCCTATAAAGAAGGGGTTAATGTAATAACATTTCATTTTATTCGGTTCACTCTTGCTTCCATTGCTCTTTTCGCCTTGCTCTTCCGCAAAAAAGGTTACCAATGCTTTTTATTGGGGAAAAAAGACTTCCTGCATATGTTTGTACTTGGAGGCATTCTCTTTACTCTTACTAGTTTTAGCTATTTTTCAAGCTTTCAATATATACCAGCGTCCATGGCTACTCTCATTTTTTATTCATACCCTGCTGTCGTTGCCATCGTAACAGTATACATAAATAGGGAACCTATTACTCAAATGCTCCTCGCCTCCATTATTTTGTCATCGGCAGGCCTTTTTTTTCTTACAGGGGACATCATCTATTCAATTAGTATAAAAGGAGTGTTTTTAGCTGGAGTCGCTTCTTTTTCTTACACCTCATATATTCTTTACGGGAACTCTCTTATGAAAAATATCTCATACCAGATTATTGTCGCCTATGTCTGTTCCTTTTCTGCTTTGTCTTTTCTAATAGCTGGCGTAACTACTCATAATCTGTTGCTTTCTCATACTCCATCTGTGTGGCTTATTTTCTGTTTCATTTCTTTTGTTTCCGTTTCTGGTTTCCTCTCTTTTTTCCTTGGTGTAAAACTAACGACTCCCGCAATCGCTGCCATTCTTAGCATGACAGAACCACTTGTAACCGTTATCCTCTCTATTGTCTTTTTTCGAGAACATCTGAGCTTTTCGCAATATTTTGGTGGAATTTTAGTACTGACAGGATCTCTTATAGCGTTGCTGAAAGGGCAATAGGTACTTAAAAACAAGAATAATTGCTTTATACTAAAGCCCCTTTCTCAGCCGTTGCGATCTCAATTTCATCTTTAGCCCTTTTCTTCTGCCCTAACTCTTCATACACACAGGCTCGTTCATATCGAATGGTTGAAAGCAAATCTGTCGGTCTATCTTTCTTTCGACGTAACGCCGCAGTCAACACATCGCGCGCAGCAGAGAAATAGCCGAGTTTTCTAAGAGCTTTGCCCCTATACAACAACAAAGCGCTATGAAGAGCTGTTTCGTTATTTATACCCTCACTGATCTCTATCACTTCTTTAAGAGCAACTGCCTCTTCAGGGATATTTTTCGATATTTCTATAAGCAGCTCCGCTAAAGAAAGGCGAAGAGACACATCGTGGGGACTTTCTGCCATAAGCTCTCTAAGTATAACAACAGCTTCGTCATACTCCTCCACTTGCTGCAGGGCTTCTACTAAAGCAAGGGAAACTCCCTTTTCATCTGGCCATATTTCCACGTTTACTTCTTCGGAAAGAGGTAAGTGAAGCGACATGCAGACACCTAATTTCTTAAAAAGGGAACCTAGAGAATTCTTTTGTTCCTTCGCTTGACGAAAAGCAACAACCGCCTGCTGAGGATTATTCCCGCTAAGGCTTATAAGCCCAGCCATAAAGGCTGAATCTGCTATATTTAGAGATTGGCAAAAGCAAATTAAAGCTTTGTCTTCGTTAGACTCTAAATACGCCCTCAAGCCATCTATAAAGTTTTCTTCTGATTGCGACAGGAAAAATCTTCTAAAAAAGCCAGGAGAGAGTTTCTTTTTTATAATTTCCTCCCGCGTCGCAATAGAACGCGAACCTGATTCTTTTAAGCTTGAACCTTTTTTCCAGGAGCTCATAGTCGTGTAATAAAGACCCGTCCCAGGAATACCTACTGTCTTCCTTACTCCGCGAGGACCTACCGTTACCTTCGCACCTCTCGCCCCTACAGAAACAGAAGCTCCCGATTTACTCAAATTAATGGAAATACCAGGAGCAACTCTAAAGCGTCTCGTAAAACGAAACCCCATGCCATTCCCTCCCTTGATATGGCTAACCTATCATAGCAACTCTTCGTATTCAACCTAAAAAAGCTACTCTCCACATAAGCGTCGCTATAACGTAAAATACATAAGACCGCTTCTAAATGTCCATCTTTTTTATAACCGAAAGCTAAAAAATTATACTAGGGGAAACTCTGGATACTTTTAATTTAGTGAATGAGTCTCAGGGGGCAGTGCTGTGATTATAAGTGCCAGTAGACGTACAGACATACCAGCTTTTTATGCCACGTGGTTCATAACTCGCTTGAAAGAGGGATTCGTTTATGTGCAAAACCCTATGAACCTCAAACAAATCAGCAACATTCCACTCAATAAAGAAGTCGTCGATTGTATTGTTTTTTGGACAAAAAACGCAATTCCTCTGATAAGCCATCTCGACGCTATAAATCGCATGGGGTTCAGATATTATTTTCTCTTCACCCTCAATCCTTATGATAACAGCATCGAAAAAAGAGTAGGCGACAAAAAAGAAATTATAAAAGGATTTAAAAAGTTAAGCGATACAATCGGGAAAGAAAGGGTTATCTGGCGCTATGACCCTGTTATCATCAATAACAACCTTTCCATTGAATATCATCTTCGCTCATTTTACAAACTGAGCAAGCTGCTTTCTGGCTATACGTCCAAATGTATTTTTAGTTACGTAGATCTATATGCCAAAATAAAACGAAGAGCACAAGAAATAGTAGGAGAGATCGGCATTCAAAATATGCATAAAATTGCTTACGGTTTCTCTGAAATTGCAAAAGAATGGAATATTTCGCTTGAGACATGTTCCGAAAAAATCCCCTTGAGTCAGTATGGCATACAACATGCTTCATGCATTGATAAGAGAACTATAGAAAAAATTACAGGATACCCTCTCAAAGGGACAAACGACAAAAATCAGCGCCCCGAATGTGGGTGCATGGAAAGCATCGATATAGGAGCATACAATAGCTGCTCTCACGGCTGCCTCTATTGTTATGCCAACACAAGCGATGAGACTGTTTACAAAAACATACAACTTCACACCCCTTCTTCTCCCCTGCTCATAGGAACACCACGTGCAAAAAACAAAATAACAGACAGGGCAGTAAAGTTATTGAAAGAAACGCAAATTTTGTTATTGTAACAAAGCTGGTTAAAGACGGTGCACTCCTGCCGCAATAAAAGAAAATCCAGCCTTAGTAAGAGCTTCGGCAGTGCTATTTACAGCCTTATGTTTCAAAAGATAATTACGAGAAAGGGCGTCCCAATCTCCAGAAGCCTCTATTTCCTTTTTATCTCTAAAATAATCAAGGATATCCGAGGGATGGGCAAGTTGCTGCTCATCCTCTGGATTTCCACCTTCATGTTTCGCTGAAATATTAGGTATCGTTTTTACGAGTTCTAACAAGTCATCTCTTCGGTTATAAGGCTGCTGAACAATACTCTTCCATGTTTCCGTAATATGATGTTCTATACGGACTTGGTTTTCTAGTTTAAGCTCCTTGCGAATAGCTGCTGCTTGGGCAAGATGTTCGGCATCAATAGAGTTAGACAGATTAAATCCAGCCAGAGGCGTAGATCCATCCTCCCGTGCAAAAAGCCGAGCAGCAAGCAATGTCCATAAAACGGCATACGGATTATCGTTCCCCATAAAAACTGAGATTTTAAACTTAATATTCACCCCTAAGCGATAAAGAAGGTACCCCAAAAAAACCGTCCCTGGATTAATATTAAGAACTTCATCAACACCGTAATTTACATAGTAATAAAGGAATTCATCAATCCACCGTAAGGGATGGCTGTTAGGTTGCCCGATTCCACCAAAATATCCCGTAATAGTGCTCGGGCCTCCAAGGTGGATGTTAGAACCATCCGTCCCTTTCGTATCAAGAGTTTCTACGCAACTTGCACCTAAAATTTTTATAGCAGCCCGCACTGCGGGCAAATCTTCGTTTTCAGCTTCTTGTTCCTTCATTTTTCTCACGCGAATAAACCGTCCAGGAAGAACTTCCCCTTTTTCAATAGCCTGCTTAACTTCTGCTACGAGCCACGGAAAATATTGGAGGGCACTGATCTCTAAAGTTGGGGCCTTTGTTTCGTCATAGTCCCATATCGGGCGATCTGGGGCAACTCGGGAACGATATTCTGAAAGAGAAATAAAACTTCCGCTATCTTTGGCATTCTGAAGCCATTCCAAATCTTTTATGTAGGGAGATCTTATTCGCTCTAGCTTTTTCATATGGTTTTCTACTTTCCCCGCTTCATGCGCTTTTTTGTTGATTTCGTCTACTGTTCCATACTTTGCAACTACCCTGCTCAAGTCAGACACGGCATCGTTTCGAGGGTCGGAAAGGAAATTATTAATATCATCTACCACGCAAGGAGCAATACTCAAAAACTGATAGGCCATTTCGAAATTCCTCCTCACATATAAAATAATTTTACTTCCCACAGATCCTTCTTACCGCCCAAACACTGTATCTTAATAAACCGTAAACATAATAATAAAACAAAAAGATTACATTTGGGAATACCTCTGTCTTACAAAAAATATTCCTCCTATTGACACTCCGTAATTTTGAGGACATCCTTCCAGCGCTGGGAATACATCGCAGTCTTGACATCAATTATGAACTTGACATTGAAATGGAAGTTGTTGTGGCCGGCGCAGGCATTTTCCCTAACATCTTATCCCAAATAGATTCTCACACAATTGACGAACAAAAGAAAATACATAACAATGATAGTTCTAAAGGATGTAAAAGTTAAAGAACTCACAGATTGAGGAGAAATTAAATGCAATGAAAACATTCATTGGGAACAAAAAAATTGGACTCGCCCTTGGAGGTGGGGCTGTTCTTGGTGCTGCCCATATAGGAGTATTAAAAGCATTTGAAGAATGTAACATCCCCGTAAGTTATATAGCTGGAACAAGTATTGGAGCGTTCATCTCCGCTTTTTTTGCTTTTGGCAAGAGATGGGAAGAAATTAGGGAAATTGCAAGAGGTTTGAATTGGCTTGATATCTCAGGAATATCCCTATCACAATTTGGATTGCTTTCAAATAAAAAACTAGGTCAACTCATTATTGAAAATCTTGGGAACGTTACTTTCGACGAGGCTCATATTCCCGTAGCTATGGTAGCAGCAGACATTACAAGTGGAGAAAAAGTTGTGCTTAAAAAAGGGGATGTGGCAACTGCCGTAACGGCAAGTACATGCATTCCAGGTGTTTTCGTGCCTGTGGAGATAAATAATCAACTTCTTGTGGATGGCGGGATAGTTGAAAATGTCCCTATAACTCCACTAAAAGAGATGGGAGCTGATTTGATTATTGGTGTCGATCTTAACGCTAAACACGGAGAAAAAAGACCTGAGAATATTATTGAAGTGTTACTGAGATCTTTCGATATTGCATTGAAAACAGCCACAAAGTTACAGACTGAAGAAGCCGATATCCTCATTAAACCAGATCTTTTTGCTTTCAATATGATCGATACAGGACAAACAGAAGCCCTTATTGAAAAGGGATATTTTGAAGCACGTAAAACATTAGAAAACATAATCTAGGAAGTGCTGCGAAAACGATATCTAGAGAGGTCTCATGATATGGCCAAATACAGTATGCTTAATAAGGCAGATGTTTCTCTTGATGTAATAATTTTATTCATTATCGGGATGATAATGTTGATTACTGGTACATTGCTTTTCCCAGTATCTGCGGGAATACTCCCTTACTATGAAAATGGCTTGTATGGATTGCTGCTGTTCATTTTTGCTTTACAGATGATCACCCTTGGGAAAACACCTTTTCGAGAAATGCGCCAATCAAAGCTTTTACTTATTATCGGCGTAGTAATTGCATCAATAGGTATTGTCACATGCTTTATTCCTGATATCTTCAACCCAATTCCCCGCATACTGTTGTCCCTCTGCTTTGGCCCGGGGGGGATTTTGCTTCTTATACAAATGGTCTTTTCCAAAGAAAAACTCCGATCATGGTTACAATATGGAAGAAGTTTCCACCACCTCATTTTCGGGTGCGGAGCAGTGTATCTATTATCCATGTTGATTGGAATGCTTATTTGGGATCACAGCCTATTTTCAACGTCTATAACAGCCGTAACCATTCTGATTTATGGGGTAGCAATTGTCTATCTTGCAGAAACTCTTCGACGAATATATCGCATGTATCCAGAAGCAGAAAAATCACGTGAGGGGGATATAGATCTTTCTTCAGATAAAGCTATGATTTTAGTGACAGCTATTTTTATGCAGCTTCTTGGAATACTGCTGATTCCGGTAAATTGGGGGTTGCTTCCTTTTTCCGGAAGTGCACAACTTGGACTTCTGATGGTTATTTTTGCAGTACAAATGCTAGCATTCGGAAATACACCAATCGGGCCATTCTTCCGTTCATGGCTCATGATTTTATTCGGCTTTATATTTGCTGCACTCGGAATTATATCCTGCATTATTCCTGAAATTTTAGTCTCGCCATTAACAGTGCTCATCGGAGCCCTTAACATAATTGGTGGCATCACAACATTAGGGAAAACATGTCTTCCCCTCTTCAAAAAAGGAAGGAATCCACATCTCCCTACGCCTCGAATTCTGGTGAAACTTTATGTAACTCAACTAGCGATGAATCTAGTGGCTATTCTTTTTGGTGTATCGATGTTTGTTTCCCACCTGATTCCAGGACAAATTATTGGCGTGATCCTTACTGCAAATGGATGCATCCTTTTATATTTATTACATATATTGTCTCTTATCGATAAGATAAGGGCAGAGGGTACCAACTAACCACCCTAAAAATAAGTCCCCTTTGTACGATAGTTTTCACGACGCTCACGTGCCAGTTTGCGAATGGTCTTGTCAAATTCTTCTCTGTTCCCCCTATAAAGAGCATCTACATCGCGCATAATTTGAGGGAAAATAATTACAAGAGACTTATTCTCCATTTCCTCAAAAATATAGTCAACTGCATCATCTACACTGATAGAATCTGGGGGCGGTGTTAATTCCCCAAATATTGGCGTACGAACATTGCCAGGACAAAATACACTAAATTGCAGACCATCAGCTTCCAGCTCATATTGTAGGCTCTCGGTCATAGAGATAACGGCGCTTTTACTTGCAGCATATACCGCTTGATAAGGGACAGGAATTCGCCCTGTTATGGACCCCGCGTTTATAATGTGTCCGAACCCCTGCTCTCGCATAAGAGGTATCGCAGCATATGTTCCGTAAACAACACCCATTAAATTTAAGTCAATAATAAATCTCCAAATATCGAAGGTTATCTTCTCTGTAGGAAGTGTCATCCCCATTCCTGCATTGTTGAATACGAAATCAAGGTGTCCATCAAAGGCTTTTGCTGCGCTAATAAGTTTCGTAACATGCTCGAGATTTGTAACATCTACAAGTTGAGGAAAAACTTTTCCTTGATATGCGAGACCCAACCGTCTAGATTCCCTTTCAAGATTTGTCTCGTTTACATCCCCCATAAAGACTGCCATAGCGCCCCTTGCAAGCAAATGCTCTGCTATTCCCAAGCCTATGCCAGAAGCAGCTCCTGTTACCACTGCTACTTTATTTTCAAAATATCCACTCATATCACACCCCATTTATCCTCTACGGCAAAATTCTTGAATCGCCAACGTTGAGCCTAGCAGTACCTTTTGCCATTGCCACGCTAACATGTTTTAATATTGGCAAATCTGCAAGAGTACTGATAATCTTGAACTGTAGCGGATGCTGCTCCTGAGTGAGTTTTGTCCATTGAATTCCGCCTTCACACGCCCAAACCCGCTTCGCCATCATCTCTTGTGGATAAAGAGTTGCGTGACTCAACGTAGCGCCACCTTTGCCAAGATTGGGCAAATAACGCCATCCAAAGTAATTTGTTTTGTAATCTTTGTTTATTTCATTAACATCCTTTTCGCAAAGTTCGCTTTTTCTTAGAAAATCAACCTTGAGGAAATTATTATTTTCATAGCTTGCACTCGTGTACCAATGGCTACCAACATGATGTTCGGCAGAAATATCAGCAAAAACTTTAGGCATACCGTCCTCTTCGCGCCCCCCAATAATGGCGCAGGCGTGATTTTCCCAAATTACAAACACATATTCACCAACAAGCCCTTCTGAATTACCCAAATATCGAACAGGTGCTGTAACTTGTATGAGGCGATATTCCCCACCTGCCATCCAATCTACATCACGACAGTTTGCAAATTGAACACTTACCAAAGGCTGTCGAAGCTCAAAGTCCTCCGGAATAAGTTGTAGTAAAGCCTCTTGTTCTGTTTCATACTTCACACTGATACTCGTCATATCTCCATACTCTGTTCTCACCGGATAAAAAGGATATCCTCCAAAATGTACCGGCATTTTGTAAACATAATCATCATTAAACCTGAATTTGCCTCTCAAAACACCACCTCCATGCATAACAGTTTAAATTATTATATAATATTTATTTTCGTTGAACAATATAATAATAACGTTCCTAATTTGCTTTTGCACCATGTTAAAATTTAAAAACTATTTTTACTCTCATCTTTTCGTTATACTGAGAGATATCTATACTTATAATGAAAGAGTATGGTAGAGAAAAAAGAGGGTGACATTATGAGATGTACGTTGCTGTCATTGCTCGTTGGATCGATTATATTTTTCATGGCAACACAAACGTATGCCGCAACCATAAAAAGAGAGGAAAAGAGCGATGATGAGTGGGAAGCCATCCTCACGCCGGAACAATACGCTATCACCAGAAAAAAGGGGACAGAACCTCCTTTCTCAGGAGCATATTGGAACTCACACGAAAAAGGAACGTATGTTTGTGCTTGTTGTGGAGCTTGGCTTTTTTCTTCAGAAGAAAAATTTGATTCGGGCTCAGGTTGGCCAAGCTTCTGGGCAACCGTAAAAGATGCTCCTATAACAGCAAGACAAGATTTCTCTTTCGGAAAGGAACGAACAGAAGTTCTTTGCGCCCGCTGTGACGCTCACTTAGGACATCTTTTTCCAGACGGGCCTGAACCTACTGGAATGCGATATTGCATAAACTCAGCTGCTTTGAAATTTATTCCTGAAGAATAAAGAAGGCACACGTAGCCTGAAAAAATTGAGTCTATTAGGCAATAGTTACATTTGATGGCAAACATCAAGCCGTAGTTTAAGATTATGGGCAATGTGGATAACTTTGAGATATTCAGCATGAGTTGGGCAACGGTTTATCTCTTGAAAAGTATCGGACGATACCTCTCCCGCGGGATGATACTGAGACATTACATTAACATAGGTATAGGGAGAAACTTTCTCTGCAAGGAAACGGAGAATAGCCTCACTGCCAGCAACTTCTCCAGGCATAACTAAATGGCGCACAAGGAGACCTCGTTTCGCCAAACCATGTTCGTCGAGCTTCAAATCTCCCACTTGGCGATTCATTTCCATAATTGCCTCGCACGCAACTTCTGGATAATCAGCAGCCGTGAGATAACGAAAAGCCTGAGCGGCGCTCCATATTTTGAAGTCTGGCATATAAATATCAATGATCCCTTCAAGAAGTCGCAGGCTATAGAGTGAATCATAGGCTGAAGTATTGTAAACGATTGGCAGGCGAAGCCCTTTTTCAGCAGCAATTGACACCGCTGCAATAATCTGTGGAACCACATGAGATGGAGTTACTACATTTATATTGTGGCAGTCAGCAAGTTGCAACTCTAACATAAAGGCAGCAAGCTGTTCTGGAGTAATTTCAACACCATTTCCCAAATGAGATATTTCATAGTTCTGACAAAAAACACAATTTAAATTGCAGAAAGCAAAAAAAATCGTGCCACTCCCATTTTGCCCACGTAAACAATCCTCTTCTCCAAAATGTGCAAAGTGGCTTGAAACTCGTGCAAGTAGTCCTGTTTTACATATTCCTGTCTCGCCTGCCAGACGGTTCGCTTCACAACAACGGGGACAAAGGGTACAACTTTCGAGATCAGCTAGAGCCCGTTCCGCTCGTCGCTTTAATTCTCCACTATACAAAAGAGAAAGATATGCTGGCTCAAAATCTCGGCTCAAGAGAGTGAATCGATCGACACTATAATCCATAGACTCTTCCCCCTCAACAATATTCCGCAGAATGTTCTTCGAAGGGCTTTATCTTTACCTTTGGCAAACTTCTACCATTTTAGCCACAATAAAAAAAGGACTTCAAACACATCAAAGCATTGAAGTCCCTTACTCTTTCTTATATGGTGCCGGAGGGGAGACTCGAACTCCCACAGACCCAAGGCCCGATTGTTAGTGTATATTACTATTAAATAAAAAACGCCCCCAACTGGGAGGGCGCGAGGTCGTTTATCTCTAAGATGAAATAAACGGAGCCTTTCGGGCAAAAGCCCTTACTGTAAACAGTCTGGCAATCACCGCTTAGATACACTTATTTTATTAAACAATATAAATTTGTTTTTGTCAATTTAATATAAAGGGAGGAAGAAACTTGCTTATACAAACAAAAACAATTTTAGGTCTAGATGTAGGGACAAATTCAATAGGCTGGGCTCTCCTGGAAACTCAAGGAGAAAAGCTTCTTTCTATAACAGATACCGGCGTTCGTATTTTCCCAGAAGGAGTTGCAAAAGATAACAAAGGAAAAGAAACTCCACTTAACCAAGAAAGGCGTCTCGCAAGAAACATGAGAAGACTTACACAAAGAAAAGCCGGACGCATGAAGCATCTTTTACTGACATTGCAGGAAAACAATCTTCTTCCCCACGGAAATCTCTTTGATTTAGAAGGCTCTCTAGCCATTTTAATGAGAGAGGATCCCTATCTCTTACGAAAAAAAGCATTATATGAACCATTAGAACTTCATTTTTTGGGGAGAGTCATCTACCATCTTGCACAACACCGAGGTTTTCTTTCAAATCGGAAAAACACTTCTAAAGATGAAGAAGAAAAAGGTGCGATGAAAACTAGTTTTTTACAAACGGAAGAAACAATGGAGGAAATGCATGCTTTAACTTACGGAGAGTTTTTAGCAAATGTAAATCCACACGAACAACGCAGACGGGGCCAATATATTTTAAGACAATGGATAGAAAATGAATATGAAGAAATTTGGTCCCGCCAATGCATATATTATCCGGAAATTTTAACACCCAAACTTAGAGAACATATAAAAAGGATCATTTTTTATCAACGCCCGCTTAAGCCTGTTAATCATCTTATTGGAAATTGCCAACTTGAATCCCACCGGAAAAGAGCTCCCATGGCTTTCCCTGAAGCGCAAATTCTCCGTATGTTACAAATAGTAAATGATACGTTAATACAATATAAAGGGCAAACAAGGGAACTAACAGAACAAGAGCGCTCTATACTTATAGAGAAACTCCTTCTAAAAAACTTAAAATTTAATGATGCGCGCAAACTTCTAAAATTACCTAAGGGCAGTTCTTTTAACATGGAAAATGGGACTCAAAAATATTTTCTTGGGGTTTCTACTGTTCCCAAATTTATAAAAATTTTTGGAGATAAATGGGACACTTTAAGTTCTCAAGATAGATCCCAAATTTTTGAAGACTGGTGGAGTTATACCAATGAAGAAGCCCTTATTAGAAGAATGCAAAAGAAATGGGAGCTTCCTTTAGAAAAAGCCCAAAATTTTGCCAGTCTAGAACTAGAAAGTGGATATTCTGCGTTTTCTAGAAAAGCTTTATCTAAGTTAATACCTCTTCTTAAAAAAGGATTCTCTCTACAAACATCCATTACAAAAGTTTACGGAGGGAAAGGTTATCAAATCGGTACTAATAAACTTTTGCCTGCAGAAAATATAAGGAATCCTATTGTTCAACGTGCACTTTCTGAGATACGGAAAGTCGTAAATAATTTAATCAAGGAATATGGAAAACCAGAAATAATTCGTATAGAACTTGCTCGAGATCTCAAACAAAACACAGCGCAGCGACAAGAAATTTTTAAAAAACAAGAACAAAGAAGAAAACAGAGAGAGAAAATAGCTCATAAAATTACTCAAGAAATTGGAATTGAGAACCCATCGGGCCGATATATAGAAAAAGCATTGCTTCATGAGGAATGCAAAGGCATTTGTCCATATACTGGCAAGAGTATTAGCTATAATGATCTTTTGGGTGCTCATCCGCTTTTTGACATAGAACATATTATCCCTTTTAGCCGTTGCCTTGACAATTCTTTTAATAACAAAACTCTTTGTTTCGTAGATGAGAATAGAAATAAAAAAAAGGATCACACACCTTGGGAAATTTATAGTCATGATGTGGAAAAGTGGCAAGAAATTATTCAGAGAGTGGAAAAGTTTGGCAACTTTGAGAAATTAAGACGTTTCAAATTAAAAGATGTGTTTAATGGCGGAGATGACTCTGCCTGGGAAGAATTCACAAGTCAGCAACTAAACGATACACGATACATAACTCGTTTTGCTACTCGTTATTTAAACCAACTTTACGACTCCGATGGGAAAAAACATGTACAACCTATAAAATCAGGGAAAATCACTGCTTTTCTTAGAAATGCATGGGGACTTAACAATATATTAGGTAATGGGATAAAAAACAGAAACGACCATAGACATCATGCTATAGATGCTATCGTAATAGGACTTACATCTACTTCTGCCATAAAAAGCCTCTCTATAGCATCCCAAAAGAGCTTTCGTCCTGGAAGTTTTAATCCAGATAGTTTTCCTCAACCTTGCAACAATTTTCTTAATAAAACAAAAAAATCTATTGATAAAATCATTGTTTCTCATAGAGGTTCTTACAAGATTAATGGCACGTTACATAAAGAAAAAATGTACGGTTTTATAAAATCAAACACAAAGGATAAAACTGTAAATGCTGTAATTCGTAAACCCATAGAAGACCTTTCTACAAATGAAGTCGAAAAAATAGTTGACCCTGTAGTGAAAAAAGCCGTAGAAGAAAGGTTGAAAGAATTAGCCTGCAAAGAACCAAAGAAAGCTTTTGCCGCCAAAGAAAACCATCCTTTTCTTCTTTCTAAAGACGGTAGCCAAACACTTATACATAAAGTAAGAGTGTTCCAAAACGTTAACCCCAAAACAATTGGTCAAGAAAAAAATAAGCGAAACGTTTTAACATCGAATAACCATCATCTTGAATTATATCTATCTAAAAACAATAGTGGAAAAGAAACATTCCAAGGGAAAGTTGCGACTAATCTAGAGATGGTACAATCTTTAGCAAAACTAAAAAAGTATAATTCCCGTCAATCTCTTTATCCGTTCCACGATGAAAAGGGAAATCCTCTCGCTATGGTTCTATTCAAAGGAGATATGGTAAAAGTTACTTTGAATGGGAAAGATGTTATATGTGTAATTCTATCAATATCAAACGGAGATATTGAAATGAGACTTCATAATGATGCAAGAATTAACAGTGACAGGAAACATGAACGCATTCGTTTTCGATCATATACTACTCTCTATAATGCTAATATAAAAAAACTTACTGTATCACCAGCAGGTTTTATTCGTGAATAACTGTCTAATAGATATCAGCGAGGCTTCCGGTTATTTACATACCAAAAATCGACAACTTATAATTCAGTTCAAAGATGAATCACCACCTGCTTCTGTACCTATTGAAGACATTACAGCTCTAGTTATCTCTTCTCCGGATACAATATATAGCCACCAACTTCTATCGGCTTTGAGTGAAAGCGGCGTTTGCCTTATTGTTTGTGGTAGGAATCGCCTTCCAAATGGGATTCTTTTGCCAATACAAGGTCATTCCACACAAACGGAACGTTTAAAAGCACAAGCTGAAGCTAAATTGCCGCTAAAGAAACAACTTTGGAAAAGTATTGTACAAGCTAAAATAACAAATCAGGCTCATCTACTTAAAAAGTTACGTGGAGATGATTTCGGACTTCTCTATCTCTCTAACAAGGTGCGCTCTGGAGATCCTGATAACAAAGAAGGACAAGCAGCAAAAATTTATTGGAGTAATCTGTTTAACACCTTTAGCTTTACCAGAGGAAGAAATGAACCCCCGCCAAATAATTACCTTAACTATGGCTACGCAGTTCTTCGTGCTATTGTTGCGAGAGCTATATGCACATCTGGACTTCATCCTTCGTTAGGTATACACCATCATAATCGCTATAATTTTTTCTGCCTTGCTGACGATATTATGGAACCGTTTAGGCCTATTGTAGACGAAGAAGTTGTACAATTAGTTCGTAAAAACAAAATCGAATTATCTCTGAATAGCGAGCATAAAAAACAGCTTCTCCAAGCTCTAACAAAATCTTTTGTCTTTAATGGAGAAACAAGAACTCTTTTTGATATTATTTCCCGCATAACATCAAATCTAGCCCAAATCTTTCTTGCCGGGAAAGGCACATTTTGTTTCCCTAACATTATTTCAAAAAGAAAATGACGAGAAAAAAACAGGAGGAGGCGAAACTCTCGCCATATAGAAGTATGTGGGTTATTGCAATGTTTGATCTACCAGTGGGTACTAGAGAAAATAAAAAATCATATTCCACCTTTCGCAAAAAACTTCTTAATGAAGGTTTTATGATGCTTCAATTTTCTGTTTACGCTCGATTTTGTTCAAATTCTGATTCCGCTTCAACTTACCGTTCTAGAATACAAAAAGTTTTACCTCCAAATGGGCAAGTAAGGCTTATTTATCTCACAGACCATCAATTCGGACGAATGGAAGTTTATAACGGGAAAAAACGCACTGCTCCAGAAGGAAGACCTAAACAAATTATGCTCTTTTAAAAGGGTAAAAAAACAGCTAACCTCGATGAAAACTAAGGTTAGCTGGCTCATAGTGTACCTAAGCGGTGGTTACCAGTCAATTACAGCCAATGAGGATGGACAGCCTCAGGTTTTAGAGTGTACCTAAGCGGTGGTTACCAGTCAATTACAGCACTATTGGCGAAGACCCAAATGTTCATATAGTGTACCTAAGCGGTGGTTA
>NZ_DHFC01000007.1:199866-228719 GCF_002400205.1 Aminobacterium sp. UBA4834
GGTGGTTACCAGTCAATTACAGCGACAGCACTACTCTTGCGCATCTAGCTCTTAGTGTACCTAAGCGGTGGTTACCAGTCAATTACAGCCGAATCCCTACCACCTTCTTCTTGAACCAAGTGTACCTAAGGCCAACAAGGACGACCTTTGCGCCATGGGCGGGAGTGTACCTCTAAGTACAGCCGTTGCGATCGCTTATTTCAGGACAAAAAGCTCAGGGAGAACCTCATATATATAAACACAAAAAACTCTCGGTGGAGTACCCTGTCGGGACAGACTTTCCCCAATGGGGTTAGCCTATCCACATGGGCGCTCACGGAGAGCTCTCTAATCAAGATATACCAACAGAAGCTGATCTTGTCAAACTAAAACAATAATTTCCCTGTAAATAAAGCAAAATCTTATGTTGTTTCTGATAGTTTTTACTGTAACACCAAATTAGACGGTGGCCAAGACTCTACAAATTGTTCCTTACATTTTTTACTTTCAGACATAAAAAATCCCCCTTCAGCTTGCTTCGACAAAACCGAAAAAGGGGAAATCCGTCGAGCATTCTGTTTTTTGACACTCGGCGGGCTCTTAGTTTTTCTGGAGCTTTCTTTTAACTCGCTAAAGTGTTAGGCCGTCTCTTGGGGCCTCTTTATCAGTAACATGGTGCCGGAGGGGAGACTCGAACTCCCACAGACCCAAGGCCCGGCGGATTTTGAGTCCGCTGCGTCTACCATTCCGCCACTCCGGCAACGCCAATATTTTTATCACAGAAAGGGGATGATGTCCAGCGATTTAACGTATTTCCATGTAGATGGACCACCCCATCTACTGAAGAAGCGCCCTTCTGACTTTCAGAAGGGCGCAAGTTGTTCATTTTATAGTAATAACAGAGACAGGGCAATTATCCCGTGCTTCCATTCCCGCACCTTCCACAGATTCAGGAATATGGTCTACATAAACCTCGGTGCGGCCATCTTCACCCATACGAAATACCTGTAGGCAAATCGATGCGCATAATCCGCAGGAAATACAACCTTCTCTATAGTTGCTTTCATATGCTAACCCCCTTCGAGGTTTCAGAGTCAAACGTACCCTATCTAAAGCATGTATGCCGCTACGTTTTTAAGGAGTGTTCTTTTCTTTCGAAACTATGAAATGCAAAGGCCGCCACGCAGAGTAACGAAAGAAGAGTTATGACGCCGTAAGATTGAAATGAAAATTTGACTATAAGAAGGGCTACAACTACAGGTGCGCACCTTTTTGCTTCACGAAAGAGTATTTCTGCTGCCGCTGTTGGAATATTGCCACTCAGGCACATGATCCATGTTAAAAGAAAAATCCACAAAACGAGGCCTACGCCTCCAAAAAGGGCAATGGACCATAACGCCCCCCCACACCATGCTCCAAAGTAGAGTGCTCCAACACGAGATAGAAGGATAAAGGCTTGAAAGAGAGTATTTTGCTTTTGTCTTTCCAGAATATAAAGGATGGAATAGAGAGGAGCCACACAGAAAACTGTAAAAAGCCAGGGAGACATCCATTGTGTATAAATACCTGCCATATGCCATCGCTCTCCAAATAAGAACGCAAAAAGCTCTGGCCCCACTAAGGTGAGATAAAGGAAAGGCAAAAAACCTATCCTAACCAAGAGAGCGAAAGTTGATCGTGTCAGTTCATCAAGGGAGTTATGGTAGTAAGCCTGACTGGCTTTTTGAAAGAACACTTGTTGAATAGCCATGCCAATAAACTGCATAGGAAGGTTGATAACCTGAAAAGAAAGCGCAAAAAAACCAGTGGTGCGAGGGTCATAGAGAGAAGCGAGAATAATAGGTGTTAACTGACTACTTAAGGTGTTCATAAGATCTGACCACGTGTTGTAGAGAGGAAATCGGCGATACTTTTTTGCCACATGCAGAAGACGCAAAGGGGAAGCTGCTTGAACCTGACGAAAGGAAATGGTTTTTTGAAGAATATACACGACTCCCAAGCTCTGGCTCACTATATACCCTGCAATAAGCCCGAGGGGACGAAAACCAGCCATTCCCATGGCCACTGTTACAAAAGCACTCCCTATTCCCTGAACTCCTTTTGATAGGGCGAGTTCTGTGAAACGCCCTGCTCGAGTACACCAGCTTATGAGTATTTTATAAATACCTGCCCAGAGAATTCCGAGGGGAAAAAGCCAAAAGCTTATGGGGAAGGTCCCCAGAAAGGCAAGAGGTGGAACAAAACGTGTTCCTATCCAAACAACACCACTTACCGTACCGATCAGAAGAATTTCAATGAAAAGGCTTAGTATCAGAAGCGCAGTGCCATCGCCATCTTTAGAGGGGACAGGTATGGCCTGATGATACGCCAGCCCCGCAAGACTTACGCCAGTAAGCAGCACCGACGTATAGAGGGCTAACGCACCATAATCTGAAGGGGAATAAAGCCTGGATGCAAAAGGCATCACTGCGAGCAAAGCTATCTGGCCTATTGAATTTCCCAGTGTCAAAATCCACATATCTTTAAAAAGAGATGATTGGAAAAACATTGATTGGTTCGATGGCAAATTGCGGTGCAAGCCAAACATAAGGATAGTCCCTCCAGCAATTTTTCTTATCTTACAATAAATGAGTTCAAAGAAGCGGTCAATAGAAGGAAAAAAAAGAATGTAGCAAAAAGCATAGCGTTCAGCAAACAATTCCGAGTTACATCTTTCACGATGTTGTGTATAATGTGTTCATAATATGAAAAGAAGGGGGGGGAATGTGGCTTATGTCGAAGGTGTGGATCACTACAAAAAGTGGGGATTTTGGAGAAACAAGTTTGGGGAACGGTAAGCGAGTCCCTAAAGATGATTTGAGAGTGGAAGTATACGGCACTCTTGATGAATGCCAGGCCCATGTCGGCATGGCGAGGGCTTTTTGTGAGCTTAAGGAAATTTATGATACTTTATATTGGATGGAAGAGCAATTAGGGCTTTTGATGGGGTATATTTCCCTCTATCCTGGACTCTCTTGCCCGGATGTAAACGCTCTAGAGGAAATAGTGGAAAAGGTGGGAACCATAACAGGTCAAAAATTTCGTTTCATACGCCCCGGCGATTCTAAAACAGGTGCCGCTTTACATGTAGCGCGGACTGTGGCAAGAAGAGCAGAACGCGTGGCTCTTAAGCTATATCGTACAAAAGAACTTCCTCTAGAAGGCTATACGTATATCAACCGTCTCTCTGATGCTATATATGCCCTTTCTTTATGGTATGACCACGCAATAAGGAATGAAGAATCCCTTTAAGTTGTATAATGGGTGCAAAGTGCTCGCTTTTGAGGAGGATTGTGAATATGAACCAACAACCACTAACCCCGGCTACCAACCAGGGGTTGAGGCAGATTGTCTACGAAAAATTAAAAGAAGCCATTGTTAGCGGAGCTTTTAAACCTGGGGCAAAGTTATCTGAAATCGAGCTAGCGGAGCAGTTGGCTGTTTCGCGGACTCCTGTCCGCGAGGCCATACGACAGCTAAGCCAGACAGGGCTTATTACTTTAACCCCCCGTAGAGGTGCCTATGTAACGCTCCCCTCCCTTAAGGATGCGGCGGATCTTTACGTGCTGCGACAAGCTCTGGAAGTAATAGCTATTGAAAATGTCTGTCAGAATCCACCTAAGAAAGAACTTAAACTTTTTAGAGAGATTTTTGGCGGAATGACAAGCGCCACTCCCCACGAAGAATATCTTTCTGAAGATCGGCGTTTCCACCTTTTTCTTTATGAAGCAAGTGGGAATATTTATCTTCATAAAACCCTTAACAACATAGTAGATCTCATCAACTTATGTCGTCCCTACTCTATGCGATCTGAACCCACAGTCATGAGCCTCTTCTTAAAAGGGCACCTTGCTATTATTGATGCCGTGCTGGCACACAACTGTGAGAAAGCAAAAGAAGAAATGGCTCATCATATTGAAGACACGAAAGTCAGTCTTCTTTCCTTCCTAAAGCAAAATCCTGGAGATTTCACCGGCGAATAGTATTTAAACAACCTGATATTGATAATAGAAGGGGCCGATTTATATACAGGCGGCCCCTAACTATTCTTCTTTGTCTGAGGAGAAACGCCTCCAGAAACGTTTCAACCTTTCTAAAATACTTCGTTCCTTACCAAGAGTACCTGGAAAATAGAAACGTTGGGGCTTTAATACATATTTCTGGGGAACCCAATGTCGCGGGTCACTGTGAGGATAGATATATCCCTTCCCACCAGGTTTAAGGTGTTCAGGCACTTCTTGAAGATTCCCTTTTCGAATGGACTGCATGGCGTTATCCACAGCCATATATGCGCTGTTGCTCTTTGGGGCGGAAGCAAGATACAAAACCGCTTCTGAAAGAATGATACGTGCCTCAGGCATTCCTGTCATATCTGAAGCATAGGAAGCCGCGGCAGCTACTTGCAATGCCTGAGGATCAGCTAATCCAACATCCTCAGCAGCAAAAATCAAAAGGCGGCGACAAATGAAACGAAGGTCCTCTCCTCCCTCTAAGAGGCGGGACAGCCAATAGACGGCTGCATCAGGGTCAGAGCCTCGCATACTTTTAATGAGAGCCGAGATAATAGCATAGTGATCGTCTGCCTTTGCATCAAAACGAATGGATGCCGATGGAACGAGGCGCTCAATATGGTCGAGAGTCAGCTTTTGAGAACCGGCAGCAGCCGCAGAAGTCGCCAATATTTCAAGACGAGTCAACGCCTGGCGGGCGTCCCCTCCCGCAAGGCGAGCTAGAACATGGAAAACTTCTTCTGTAGCGGTGAGGTTTAACATTCCCAACCCCTTCTCTTTATCAGAGAAAGAACGAGAAAGGATGTGTACCAAACTCTCTTCTGTTAAGGGGTTCAATTGAAAAACAATGAGACGGGAAAGCAATGTTTTATTGATCTCAAACCATGGGTTTTCTGTCGTAGTTCCTACAAGAATAATATCTCCCTTCTCCACAGAGGGAAGAAGGGTATTCTGCTGGCTCTTATTAAAATGATAAATTTCATCTACAAAAGCAATAGCGGCAAATCCCCCCAAGGCCTTTAAATTACCAGCTTCTTCTACGAGATCACGAAGTTCCGAAACTTTAGCAGAAACAGCGTTGATCTCGAGAAGGCTTCTTCCGGTAACTGTAGCCATAAGACGAACAAGAGTTGTTTTTCCCACACCAGGAGGCCCGTACAAGATACAACTTGGCACGTTCCCCTTTTCTAAAAGCTGCCGCAAGGGCATCCCCGGTCCAAGAAGATGCTCTTGCCCTATAAAATCATCGAGTGTAACAGGGCGCATGCGATCAGCAAGTGGCCGTTCCCATAAAGTGTTCTTCATCATTTTAAGAGTGCCTCCATCTCCCTTTCCACGAGATGAGGCACACCAGAAAGAAGGACACCATCTGTCCCTTCGCGGATAGAGATGAGGGGGAACCTCTTTTTGAGAACCTCCCGAATAACAGCCCCCTGCTCCATGCCAAGATAGACAGGCGAAAGACCCGGCCAATTTTTCCACTGGGCAGGAGATAAGCTAACGGATGGAGAAATCACGAGAGAACCTGCGCCAAGACGGGCAGCTTCCTCGCATAGAGAGCCGATATCAGGGGCATCGTCAGGAATCTGAAGTGAAAGGAGCCATGCTTTTATCAGCCATCTCTCTCCCTTTTGCTCCACCAACGATGTATATTCCCAGGGAATGAGAGGCAACGGAGATTGCAAGGCTTCCAAGAGATCTTTCATTGTAGGAAAAACGGCATCAGCCCAATGTCGCCAGTCTGCTTGTGGCCTCTGCACTAAAAGGGCTCTCATTCCAGCTCTGCGAGCACCGACAAGATCGTAAACATAGTCTCCGACCATCGCACACTGTTGAGCTTCCAAGTTTAATTCTTTCGCTGCAAGCCATAAGGCTTTCGGATCCGGCTTCACAGGCCCTGCGTCTCTGCAAAAAACTTTATCGGGGAGAGGAAAGTTGATTTTTTTTGCTGCCAGACGAATGGAATCTCCGCAATTTCGAGAAACAACTACCCACGGGATACTCTTTTGATTAAGCCATTCTACAAAATCCATAGCATATTGAACAGGTGTAGCCTGTTCTGCTCCGTTCATCTCCAGCTCGTAAATATCATGCCAAAGTTCGCTCTTTTCTTTCTCTGAAAACATGGCCATCCCTTCAAGGAGAGGAACTGGACGACCTTGAAAATATTTTGATCGTATCTCTGAAAAATCAAGCTTTGTATCTGCTAAGACTCCATCCCAATCAAGAATAAATCCTGCACATTGGACAGGATGCCAATGTGGAGGTTGAATTTTATTCATGATCTTTAGCCTCCTCATAGGGCATTAGCCTCTTTATCTTTATAGCAATAAGAAAAAAGGGACGCAAGAAAAACCTTGCGTCCCTCACAACCTCCCCGCAATGCCGTGCCATGGTTGTCTTGACCCGGTCCTAATATCTTGAGGTCTGTCGTGCCTTAGCTTTGATGACGGTTTCCCGTCTTCTTTGCCGGCTCGAACTTCCGACCCCACTAAGATCGAGTGTTGGCTCAAGACTAAGTGCATGATCACGTACACCGCAGGGTCGTTTTTACTTTTCCTATGCATATTATAGCATAAATATAGGCGCTTCTCACCTCAAAGCCAGATGCCTACAGGTCTGCCTCTTTCAATTTCTTTTTAAAGATCCAATAATAGAAAGTGGCCACAAATAGGGCGCCCCCTACAATATTGCCTAGAGTAACTGGAACAAGATTATGTATATATCCTCCGATACTCACAAATTGGAGCTGTGCATCAGAAAGCCCCGCCATTTGGATCATTTCTGGAGATTTTTTTAATAGGAGCCCCATGGCCATAAAGTACATGTTTGCTACAGAGTGTTCAAAGCCAGATGCGACAAAGGCCATTATGGGAAAAAAGATCGCCCATATTTTACCTGTAATATCTGTAGCTGCCATACTCAGCCATACAGCAAGAACTACAAGCCAGTTACATAAAATACCCCGAACAAAGGCCTGTCCAAAGGGAAGCCCCATCTTCCCCGCCGCAATGGAAAGGGTTTTAGCTCCGATAGGACCATTCCAGAGAGCTGTAAAATAGAGCAAGTAAGCAACGAGAGTGGCCCCTATAAGGTTTGCTATATACACCCAAAACCACGCCCTCATGATATTTTTCATTGGAGTACATCCTACCAGAGCGCCTAAGGGCATCATGCAGTTACCGGTAAAAAGCTCTCCGCCAGCTATAACCACTAATATAAGACCGACACTAAATACTACCCCTGCCAAGAACTTCCCCAATCCTCCTGGAACATCGTATGTAACCGATACCATAAGCCATCCACCAAAAGCAATATAGGCTCCGGCGAGAATGCCGAGCAAAAGCATCTGAGAAATTGACCATGATACTTTTGTCTGCGATGCAGTACATGCTGCTTTAGCCAGTTCAAAAGGCGTTTTATAGTCCATACAAAAATCCCTCCTCAAAAGATCTCTTATTCCGTCGTTTGATTGAGGGCTTTCAGATTTTCGCTGAAATATTCCTGAAGCCAGCGAGCTATCTTTGGTTTTTGAACTTCCCCGGGATCCTCTAATACTCGAGCCAACTCACTACTATCAAAGGTAAATTCTTCTTCGTTAATACGATGGTGATAGATGAGTCGAACCTCTGGATGAGCAACGAGAAGAGATACCAGAGAGGCAGGAATATTCCCCAACGGCGGACGATCGATATGATCATACCGAAAAGAAGCCCAGACCCTGGTCCCTTTTCCAGGTTCTGACTGTACCTCCATCTCTCCTTCACAAAGTTCTGCCAACTGTTTTAGAAAGGGGAGACCAAATCCTACCCGACGCGTTGTGCGACTCGTGAAAAAAGGATCTGCCACCATTTGCAAAACATCCGCACTCATGCCTTTCCCGTTATCTCGAACTTCGAAATAAAACCACCCCCCACAACGATCTTCTGTCAATAGTATCTCCACTATGGACGCTCCAGCGTTCATACTATTCTCGGCTATATCCAGAAGATGTTGGGAAAAATCTTCCAACAACGAAAATTCCTCCCTGTCTAGTCCAGCGGAAGAAAAGTTCCGGCACGAAGAACGGAAAGGACCTCTTCATCAAGAACTTCTGCGTCTGTATATCTATCATGGGGCCCAATTTTTTGAAGGGCATCTTCATAATAAGAACGAATGTTGAGAGAGCCGAGAAGGACAAAAAAGCTCTCTTTATCCTCTTCAAGGAAACGATCGGTAAGAAGACCAAAAAGAATGGTCGCCGAGGAGAACCAGTTAAAAAGCTCTCTGCTCAGGGTCCATGCATCCTCGAAAAGAATGGAGAAATTGAAATCTTCCTCTTCTTCCTCGCTCATCTCTTCCGGGTCTGGCTCCGGAATATAGCCAAGGATATAAAAAGGGATGTTAGGACCAACTTTAAACGCATCCCATAATGCTTTGTAAGAAGCACGGTTTGCACCAGATAGCATAAACGTAGATATCGCAACAGCATGTTGTCTGGCTGGAGTTACTTCATCATCGCCCATAGCTTGTTCCAGAACTTCTCCAAAACGTTGAAGATCTATAAGGCAACGATATACAAGAGTTTTTCCTAGAGTGAGGTTTTCAGAATCGTAAGAAACTATGTCTTGTGCTACTTCTAAAGCTTCTTCCGTCCTAGCCTCAGATAGAAGAGCAAAGCCAAGTCGTTGAAGCAGACCAATATAAAGAATGCCCTCTTCTTCGTCCATAAGAGACTCGCTCCCCAAAAGACCAGCTTCTTCAACTGCCTGCCGAAGCGGACCACGGGCTTTTTGCAGAAGCTCAAGTTTCTCTTCTGAGTAGTCTAGTGAATCTGCAAGCAGAATGAGAGCTTCTGGGTTATCTGAATCCATCTCAAGAATTTGCCGTGCGAAAGAAGCTATCTCCTCTAGATCCTCACTTTGATACGCTCTATCAAGTAATTCCTCTATTCGTTCTATTTCTGATTCTGAATACGACATATAGGCTCCTCCCAATTTCAAATAAATACTGTTAGCTTTTGTTCAAACAGTTTAAGCGAAAAAGTAGATCTCCGTCAATTATGGAACATCTTGCACGATAGTTTATATCAGCTTAAGATACAATAATATATAGCTCACGTCGAAAGGAGAGATGAAGATGAATTTGCGGGAAAAACATGCACGATACGGCATTTCAATTATAGTCACATTAGCGTTCCTTCTATGGAGTGGAATATGTGCTCCGCAACAGGCCTTGGCTAAAACACCAGAGCAGCGCATATCTGGAGCTGTAAAACTGCTTCATGAAATGCAGGAACAATCTGATGTAGGAACTATGGCTGATCTACTGGAACAAGCAAAAGGGGTGGCTATTTTCCCCTCCGTTATTAAAGCAGGATTCGTTTTTGGCGGGAAATATGGTGAAGGCTTGGTTCTTCGAAGAGATACTGCTTCGGGAAGATGGTACGGCCCTAGTTTTGCCACTATCGCCGGAGCATCGTGGGGACTTCAGATAGGGGCTGAATCCATAGGTCTGGTCCTCGTCATCACCAACGAGCGCGGACTTGAAGGTTTCAAGGGGAACAATTTTAAGCTTGGGGGAGATATTGGCGTAGCCGCAGGCCCAGTTGGACGGCGCGGAGAGCTCGGAACAGATATTAAATTAAAAGCTTCTATTTATAGCTACTCCATAGCAAAAGGACTTTTTGCAGGCATGTCTTTAGAAGGGGCAGCGGTGAATGTAGATGACAACGCCAACCATGTGTATTGGGGGAAAACTATAACAGCGGCTCAGGCCCTCGATCGTCGAGCATCGAGTGCAAAAATACAGCCTTTGATCCAGGCTCTTAATAAGCTTATTAAAGAGGCAAAATAAAGGGCCCTTTCCGCAGGAAAGGTTCTCCATACGATCTATATAACGAATCCCAGCTACTGAGAAAATAGCTGGGATTCGTTTTTAAGATAAAAGGAATGAAGGGAAATTCTTGTTTTTCCCTCTATCGTTGCTAAATAATAATTTTACGTCCGCCACCCTGACGAGATGGACCGCCAAGCTGATCAAGCTGCTGAAGCACTGCTGGAGAGGCCACATCAATTTTGGGCTTCTTTGCCTCTTCTGCGGCCATTTCTTTCATCTTCTGTTCGTATTCTTTTATCTGTTCCTTAAGTTTTTTTGCGTCTCCCTTGATCCAGAGAAGAATACCTTCAGCAATAGAATTTACAATATCGTCGCTAGGTTCCTCTTTCATAAGTCCAAGCTCTTTCAATAGACGGTGCTCGTCACGAATAGACTCCATAATGTCGTCATCAGAAATAAGCCCTTTCTTATAAAGCACTCTGAACATAATATTGAAACGGCTTTTAAGGTTTTCTTCATTCATGGCCATACTATCAACTCGAGCCAATAAGACACTTAAAAGCTCGTCAAGACTTATCTGCATGGGCATAACATAAATCCCCCTCTCTACAAATCAAATTCAATTTTTTATTCTAACACACATTGAATTCTTATAAAAAGGCTAAATATTGAACCGAATTTCAATCATATCGCCATCTTCTACTCTATATTCTTTCCCTTCCAATCGTAAAACACCTTTTTCACGACACACCGCCATAGAATTTCCACAAGCGACAAAATCTTTGTAGTGGACTACCTGCGCCCGAATAAATCCCCTGGCTAGGTCGGTATGAATAGCCCCTGCAGCATCTACGGCAGTCGCATCTTTCTTCAGTGTCCATGCTTTTACTTCATCTTTTCCTGTTGTGAAGAAAGAAATGAGGCCCAGCAGACCGTAAGCTTTACGAATAAGCCTGTCTCGCCCAGCTTCTTTAATACCGAGATCTGCCATGAATTCATTTTGTTCTTCTAAAGAAAGTTCTGCCATATCCATTTCCATACGTCCAAAAACTTCCACCAGCCCTAATCCTCGCTCTTGGGCAATAGAGGAGAGCTCCTTATATCCCGGCACATTAGGGCCTGTCTGAGTTTCATCGAGGTTGAGAACGATCATCTCAGGCTTAAGAGTTAGAAAGGCAAAACCACTTAACTGTTTTTTCTCTTCCTCCGATAAAGTGTATTCTCGAAGGGGTTTTTCATCCATGAGGCACGATTGACATCCTTCAAGAACCTCTTTCTCTTCCTCTTCTTCTGGCAACAGGCGTTTTTTTGCTGCCAAACGGGAGAGCCTGTTATCGATAACGCTCAAATCACGATAAATAAGCTCCATTTCCACAATCTGCCAATCTCGCGCAGGGTCTATAGTTTCCTCTGGGTGAGGGACATCGGGATTATCGAAGGCCCGAATAACATGAACCAGAGCATCGGACTCCGCCACAAAAGAAAGAAAGGCATTACCAAGGCCCTCTCCTTTGCTGGCATTTTTAGAGAGTCCCGCCAAGTCTACAAATTCCACTGTAGCTGGCGACTGTTTTTTCGGCTCAAAGACCTGCACAAGGTGATCAAACCGCAGATCTGGAACTGGAACCATGGCACGGTTCGGATCTGTTTTTCCACTGGCGTAGGGCTTAACCTCCGCTCCAGCTCGAGTAATAACGTTAAAAATCGTGCTTTTCCCGCAAAGAGGCAGCCCGACTATTCCACACTTTAGCATGAGGACATTCCTCCTGTTCGTTCATTCTGTATCTATAGCGCGCATGGATTATAATCGTATTATACCGCGGTGCCAACCGCAAATTAGAGAAGGAGGTTCTTTGTTATGAAAAGATTTCTCTATCTTTGGGCAATGATCCTTATTGGGGCATTCATGCTGACATCTCCGCTCTATGGTGACGAAATAGAGTTCGATTCTGCCCATATTTATCCCAGCGGAGCTCAAGTACGCATAAAAGCCCCTTCCTTAGGGCATAATACAATCGTGCTTCCTGGCACTTTCGATGCTAGCAAGATACAACTTGTGCCCAGCAAGGGAATAACCCTCAAAAGAGCCCAAATATCTCGGCAGACTCGTTCGGACTGGGTTCCTCCCGCATTCCACGTTCTGCAGGGACTTATAAAAGACAAAAAAGAAGAGCTCATCTCTATGGAGGCTCAATTAGCAGCCTTGGAGCAGTGGTCAACTGTTATGGAGAGTACAACTCCTTCCGACCTTACCATTAATAATATGGAAAAATATTTGCAGTCCGCAGAAGATATGCGAAGGGCTAAAGAGACAGAAAAAGCGATATTAAAAAAAGGGATAGAAGAGCTAAAACAAACCATTGCCGACTTAGAAAAAGAATTAGCAGAAAAAATGCCTCAAACAGATGGGAAAATTATAGCGATCACCTATGAAACAGAAGGAGAAGGGGAGCTGTTTGTTGATGCCTGGACAGATAGAGCATGGTGGGCTCCGGAATATTATCTGTATCTCTCAACAAAAGACCATCTTCTATCGGGAAAGATGACAGGGAAGGTCAGTCAAAATACAGGCATACCATGGAACGGCCCCCTATATCTTCACACAGCCCAACCTATAAGTACCGTAACTACACCGGAACTTCCTCCTCTCGTGGTGGACTACAGAGAAGAGGAACTTCGTTCACAGGCCATTAATATGACAATGGGAAAACGCATCACCTTCGATAGAACTTCTTCGGTATTTCCAATGGAAGAAACCCTCACCGATCAGGTATTAAAAGCGCAAGGACGCGTCGATGGAGACAATATTCCAGTCAATCTTGAAGTGGCGGCACTCTCTTTTCCCGTTTCTGTTACTATAGAGAGCATTCCATCTCTTTCACCTCAAGGGTGGATAATCGTCACTACAGATGAAGTTCAAGAACCTCTTCTGGGCGGACAGGCTTCCCTTTTTGTTGATGACCTGCCGTCGGGGCAGACCTTTATGCGCGCGGTATCGAGAGGAGAAAAAATAACTACCGCATTTGGACAAACTCCTTCGATCACGACAAAACGAGAAGACGTAATCTCTAAAGGGGGAAGCAATTGGGTCGGGAAAGGGAGGGTCGCAAAAGGATATACGATCACTCTCACCAATGGTCTTCCCACAACTGAAGAGATCGTTGTTAAAGACCGGATTCCTGTTTCAGCTCAAGAAAAGATAACAGTGGAGGTAGGGACTGTAGATCCCGCCCCTACTGAAAAAGATCAAGCTAAAGGTCTTCTATCGTGGAAAATAGCGTTAAAACCTGGAGAACAAAAAAAGATAACCGTTCTTTATCAAATATCCTATCCAGCCGATAAAGAAATCTGGTTCTTAGAACATTAGACAGGAGTGACATAAATATGTATGTTACCGTTTTAGTAGATGATTATTGTGGTGGCTCTAAACTCCTGGGAGAACATGGATTAAGTATGTTTATAGAAACTCCGAGGGGGCGGTTACTTTTCGATACAGGGCGAGGAGAAGCTCTCTATCCTAACGCAAATGCTATGGGAATTCCCATAGGGAACGTAGATGGGATTGTATTAAGCCATGGACACTTCGACCATACATGGGGATTGCCAGAGATTCTCAGACGGGAAGGAAATCTCCCTGTTTGGGCCTCCCCCCTTTTCGATATGCCACGATATAGTGTAACTGGGGGAAAGAAATTTATGGCCGGATCGCTACTTCGAAAAGAAAATCTTGACTTTCACCCAGTAGAGGAGTGTTCAAAAATTATAGAGGGAGTACAGGCTTTCACTGTGCCTTGCCGTCTTCGGGATTCAAAATTCGTTCCTTCTACACCAGACCTCATCGCAGTAAAAGGCGATCTTTTTCAAGAGGACTCTATGGAAGATGACCTCTCTCTCCTCCTTCACGGAATTAACGGCTATAGCGTCATTTTAGGGTGTGCCCATGCAGGGGTTGTCAATATTATGGAACGGGCTGCCGCTCTCTGTAAAACCAGAGAGTTTTACACTGTTATGGGAGGGATGCATTTCCGAGGACAAAGCAGGGAATTTTTAGAGCGTTCTGCTCACGAACTTTCCACCCGATTTTCAGTAAAATTGTGGAGGCCATGTCATTGTACTGGCTTTAAGGCTGCTTTTATTCTTGGAGAGACATTAAATAACGTAGACTGGGCTCCTGCTGGTTTCTCGTTGGAGATATAAAATGCTGCCGTGGTCTACTCTGCCCCCTTTCGTATCTATCCCTATCCTTATCTTTTCTGCATTATTGGCGAGTGGGGATGAGAAGCATATCATTAGCCCTCCTTTCTGGGCTTTATTTATTGTGATGTATTCTGTTCTCACCCTCCTCTATGCTGTCTCTATTGTAAGGAGGATTGAAAAGGGATTTTTCTCCCTCCATCTCATAGCTCAGGGAACGCTGATACTTTTCCTAACACAACATTTCGGAAATCCAGCTTTCCTCAACTGGGTAGGAATAGCCATGGCTACAGTAGGAATCCTTTTGTTTTTTAATCAATACATGTTTTCACAATCGGATCGCCAAACTCCTATTGCAGCACCTGTTCAGTCTTCAAAAACAACTGAAGAAAGCCATTCTATTCCAGATATAAGCCGCCTTCCCCTTCCTTCTCTCATCGCAAACAGCAAAGGGACGGTCCTCTCGGCAAATGATCCTTTTTTGTCTCTCATGCCTCCAGAATCATCGAAGAAAGTAATCGGAGAAAGTATTTCAGAGACACTTCCTCTCAATAGCGATACTGTAGCTCTTGGGGGGAAAAGCTGGGATATTCAACAAAAACAGGGAGGAGACGACCTCTTCTTCTTTTTTCTCACGGAAGAAAATACTGAATATAAACAAACCTCTACTTCAGATCCTATTTCTTCTATTCTAGATCCAGCTACGGGGCTTTATACAAAGAGTTTTGGAGAGAGGCGTTTAGCCGAAGAACTGGACAGGGCCCAACGATATAGACGCTGGTTATCTGCAGCTTTATTTAAGTTAGATTTCCACTATGGAAGCAATAATGTTATGGATATGGAAGAAAACGAAAAAGATTTTTTAGATTCTTTCGGCACATACGTTATAGAAAACGTGAGGGAATGCGATCTATGTATGCGTATGGGAGCAAAAGAGATTATTGTTCTTATGCCAGAGACACCTCAGAACGGCGCAAAAGAACTCGCTTTACGCCTATCGAGGTACGGCAAGGATGCCGGGAGCGACCATGTTATGGCCGATAAGGCGCATATACATTTCGGAATTTCTTTTTTCAGTGGAAACGAAAAGATTACAAGTCAGGACTTCGTCCAATCTCTTTATGCTCATCTTGCATAAAAACGCCAAGAGGGTCTTTTTAAAGACCCTCTTGGCGAAACGTTAAGAATGCACTGCTGTTTTGAGCCTTTCGAGCACTCCTTCAGCAAGAGTCTCCAGTAAAAGATGGTTTTTATACTCTTCTATACGCCCACTATCAGCTAATTGTCCGAGTTCAGGATCAAGAGGGAAACGGCCAATCACTGGGATCTGATATTTTTCACCTATTTCTTCCACATGGCTGGGTCCGAAAATATCCAGGACCTTTCCGCAGTCAGGGCATGTAAGATAGCTCATGTTCTCCACTACTCCCAAAAGGGGGACTTCCATCATTTGGGTCATATTGAGAGCTTTTTCCACTATCATTACAGAAAGTTCCTGAGGGGATGTAACAACAAGGAATCCATCCAGATCTATAGTCTGCATTACTGTAAGAGGAGCATCAGCAGTTCCAGGAGGAAGATCCACTATTACAAAATCCCTATCGTCCCATGCCACTTCTTCCCAAAATTGTTTGATGACATTCCCTATTATTGGGCCTCGCCATACAACAGGTTTTGTGGGATCATCAAGAAGAAGATTGATGGACATAACTCGTACATCAAAAACCGGAGAGGCTGGAGGAATTATACCTTCAGGGCGTCCAAGCGGAGTATCCGTTATGCCAAAAAGTTTGGGGATCGACGGCCCTGTGATGTCAGCATCCAAAACTCCTACTGAATAACCTTTTTGTGCAAGAGCTACAGCCAAAAGAGAAGATATGGAACTTTTTCCCACTCCTCCCTTACCGCTGCCAACTGCTATTACATGCTTAACGTTTTTTTTCTTTTTTGCGCATCCGCTGCAGCCTTCACAAGAAGATTTACCGCACGCTTCATGAGAGCACATCTCATCTACCATTCATGAATCCTCCCCTACCAGATTTCAAGCTCTTTCTTTATACTCTTCACGTATATGAGCGTCAAGTCGAACATCTCTCTTGTCTACATTCACGAATCGTTGTATAGTTTAAAGTCTCTTTGGAGGCGATAGGTATGGCATATCAAGGCTGGATAACCCTTTGTGTATTTACATTTACATTGATAGCTATAGGTATGGGTAAAATAGCTCGAGGCGTCGCCGCCCTTCTTGGAGCAGCCTTCCTGATGTCTTTTCAGATTCTTCCCGCAGAAATAGCCGTCCGTTTTATCGACTTTAACACCATCGGCCTTCTTATGGGGATGATGATTGTTGTGGGGGTTCTTTCGAAAACTGGAGTATTTCAGTATGTAGCGATCCGAAGTCTGAAAATGACGGGAGGGAATTGGGTCGTCACTGTTTTTGCTATTACAGCCACAACAGCAATACTATCAGGAGTACTCGACAACGTGACTACTGTGCTTTTAGTCAGCCCCATTATTTTGTCTCTCGCCGATATTATGGACTTTAACCCAGTCCCCTTACTAATAGCAGAAGCTATTTCGTCAAATATTGGAGGAACCGCTACTTTGATAGGTGATCCCCCAAACATTATTATCGGTTCCCATGCAAACTTTTCTTTTATAGATTTTATTATCAATCTGACGCCTATTACTATAGTGGTGTTTGTGTTCACCATTGCCCTTTTGGTACTTATAGATCCTAACTCTTTTAAAATTCGCAAAGAAGAGTACGAAAAAATATTGAAAGTCGATGAAAATGCTGCCATTAAAGATATTCCCACGCTTAAAAAAGCATTGTTCGTTATGGGATGTATTATGGTCGGGTTCTTCGCTCATGGAATTTTACATATAGAAGCCGCCGTTGTGGCGCTTGCTGGAGCTGCCGCTCTTCTCGCTGTCATTCCTGAGGACGGAGATGAGATTATTCATAAAGACATCGAGTGGCCTACGCTCGTATTTTTTGCCGGGCTTTTTATTATTGTTGGAGCTCTTAAAGAAAACGGGGTTATTTCTCAGCTGGCGCTATTTTTAGGAAAACATCTCCAAGGACATCCCTTGGGTGCCATGCTGGCCGTGCTATGGTTCTCTGGCCTTACCTGTTCCTTTGTAAACAACATCGGTTTCACTGCGACCTTTGTTTTCGTTATCGATGAGCTGGCAAAACAGGTAGGCATATCGCCGGAACCCCTTTTCTGGGCACTGGCCATGGGAGCCTGTTTTGGCGGCAACGGAAGCTTTCTCGGGGCAGCTGCTAACGTTGTAGTAGCTGACGTAGCAGGGCGGTTCGGACACCCTATTTCTTTCAAAGATTTTTTGAAAACAGGCATGTTCAGTGTCTTTATTGCGCTGAGCCTGTGCAGTCTCTATTTAATTGTTCGGTACAAGACCCTCTTGTAATCTTTCCTATCCAACTCTAGTTTTCCCTTCAGGCAGAAACAAAAAGACGCAAAGCTTGCCGAACACATCGTATTAAAGGGAAATAACATCCCCTTCAGGGCTATAAAGAGGAGGAACAACCACTATTTTTTCTGGTCGAACTCCTTTCCCCTGAATAACGTTGAGGGAGAGACGCCCTGCTACGGCTCCCAGCTCAAAAGCTGGCCAATCAAGACAATAGTACCCGAGTAAACGGGCAAGATGAGGGTAACCACAAAGAAGCACATCCTTTTGGCACCCTTTTATAGCTGTCAGGTTTAAAGAATTTATAATACGAAAAGGCAACGACGAATCAGAAAGAGATTCGTTACCTTTCAACAGGGGGGCCAACCCCTTAAAGAAAGACTTTTCTCCCTCCTCCACTTCACACCTTTTTCCTTCAGCTATCTTTAAAATCTTTTCAGCTCCACGCTTTACATCAACAACAACGTGAATTCCTTCCACGTCTATAGGATCGCTATCTACCACCACAAGAGGCCCGTCTATAGCGATAGGAAAAAATGGACGGCCAATCCAGATAATCCCATCTACATTTCGAGAGGCTAAATCCCTGGCTACCAATAGACGTTGGGCTTCTGTTTTTCCCGAACATTTTACGAGCAGGCTATAATGCTGTTTTGAAACGACGCGGTCAACACCACCAAGAAATTCGCCTGTCCAAGGACTTGTCAGATCTTCAAAAACAATCCCCAAAAGACCTGTTCGATTACTGGAAAGGCCTCTCGCCACTGCATCCGGTTGATATCCAAGAGATCTGGCAGCCTCCCAAACTTTTTCCCTCGTAGCAGAAGAAATTCGAGAGTCTCCTTTTAAAGCTCTGCTTACTGTAGCTTTATTGACGCCTGCCAATTTCGCTACATCTTCCATTTTAACCTTCACTATCGGCACATCCCCTTATGAAGTACTACTTTTCGTAACATCCGCCACCTATGAACTCTCTCAAAATAGAATTCGATGAAACATATTCTGAAGGGAGGTGAGGGACAAACTTCAACATAGAAAGAAGCCGACGGGCCTCTCCGTACATAGGAGAATTTTCGGAAACTGTATGTAAGAGAGGCAATACATATCCCTTGAGAACCGCCAATTCATACGGCAGGGACGAATTGAACATAGCATCGGCTCGACTCTGATAGGGAAATATATACTCTCGGGCACCTCTAATTACAGAAGGCCAAAGGTCGAGAGTTCTTTCTGCTGAATGCCCTCTCGTTCGAAAATCTCTAATCATCCGTCGCAACAAACGGTTATCAGTAGTACTTGTTCTATTGTGTTGATCCAGATTGATGCCCGTGAGTGGAGAGACAAAAATTCCAAACTTCATAGCCTCTGGAACCACTTCCGTTACTTTTTCGTTTAAGCCGTGAATCCCCTCTAAAATCAGAACATCTCTATCGTTAAGATGCAACGTAGGACCAGGGAATTTTTTTCCCTTAATGAAGTCAAATTCCGGAATCTTCACTTCTTTCCCTTTGAGAAGAAGTGAAAGGTGATTTTCCAACAAATCCAAATCAATTGCCTCTAACACTTCAAAATCGTAATTCCCATGTTCATCCCGAGGTGTTCTCTCTCGATCTACAAAGTAATTATCCAAAGAAATAATGGTAGGATTCATACCACACACTTGCAGCTGAATCTTAAGACGTTTGGCTACAGTGGTCTTTCCTGACCCTGATGGCCCTGCGATGACAATAACCTTAACGCCTTTTCTCCCCCATATTTCCTCAGCTATTCGGCTCAGCCGCTGAGCATGAAAGGCTTCAGACACAAGCACGAGCTCCAAGCCTTTCCCTTGGGCAATTTTAGCGTGAAAACTATCCATAGTGCTGAGGCCAAGAACATCCAACCACTTCGCATAATCAAGAAAAACTTCCGAAAGTTTTTTTGAAGCTCGGAAAGGGGGGATACTGTCTGGATAAGAAACTGTAGGAAATTGCAATACCATCCCTGGTGGGAAATGTTTGAGCTCAAAAAACTTCAGATATCCCGTAGAAGGGGCCAGCGGGGCATAATAAAAACCGTAGCTATCCTCACATCTATAAAGTTCCACAGGATCTTCTGCTGCCCACATAAAAAGTCGTGCACTTTCAGAATTCCCCTGCCTCTCAAAAATTCTTCGAGCCTTATCAAGAGGAATGATCTCTCTGGAAATTGGAACATCTCGGCTAACAAGATCTCGAAGAGCTTTACTTATCCGTTCCACATCTTCTTCCGTAACATCTCTATCCGAAATCTCCCAATAATATCCATCACTAATAGAGTGTCTGATAAGAATATTTTTTTTAAACACTCTTTGCGCAGCTAAAACAAGTAAAAAACTTAAAGATCTACGATAAACTTCCATTCCCTCAAAAGAGGAAGTATCGACAAATTCTACTTCCGCGTCATCATCAACAACCCATCCTAGTGGTCTTAGATAATTATTAACTCTCCAAGCCACTATTTGGGAAGCCCCGTCTATATCTGCAATAGAAAGAACATCCTTCCCTGTTACAGGACTAGAACACGAGCAATTTTTATACCCTTTGATCTGGACATTGAATGGCATTAAACCTCACCTCTTCCTTTACAAAAAAGCAAATGCCATTTACTTTTGTATATATAATATGCTAATGATACTATATTCTTATAATGTCCCGTCAAAACTCCTACGGAGACCTATAATTAAAGAGAGGGCAGAGTAGAAATATGTCGAAGACAAAATCTACAAAAATTTATGAGCAAGTGGCAGAAAAGCTCAAAGTCCTCATCGCACAAGGGGAACTCCAGCAGGGAGACCCTTTACCTCCGGAACGACAGCTTATAGAGAAGCTCGACGTAAGTCGAAGTTCCCTGCGGGAAGCCTTTCGCATTTTAGAGCTAGTAGGGCTTATAGAATGTATCCCTGGGAAAGGACGTTTTGTTCGCAAGTCACGCTTGGAATCCAATCACGCCCACATGCCACTACAAGATGAAGCTATATTAGAATTGGTAGAGGCGAGAATGATCCTAGAGCCTGCCATAGCAGTAGAGGCGACCAAACACGCTGATCCTTCAGATCTTACGCGAATTAGAAAAATTCTAACCCTTACCAGCAAAGATGTAGAGTCTCTGGAACATCGTGCTCAATGCGACTATGATTTTCACCTTCTCCTCGCTGAAGCAACCCACAACTTTATTTTTGTCAATATAGTAAAAATAACTTTTAATCTTATTATGGCAACTCACGAGCGTATATACTCTCTCCTTGATGATAAAGAACTTTTTTTAAAGGAACATAACCAAATTTATCAAGCTATTCTCTCCAGAGATATAAAAAAAGTTCGTCGTTGTATGAGCAACCACGTAGCACGAGTCTATAAAACTCTTCTCGATGGAATCGCTCTAGAAGAACCTCCTGTGTCACTGGACCAAAAAGAGGAAATGAAAGACAATACTACAGATAGGTAATTTTTGAAAGAAAGGACGAGTTAAGAACAATGACTCACAATGTGCGGATGTACTGTCTTACTTTCATTTTAGTACCTCTTTTTGCTATTATAACGGCTTTTTCTGCCGATAAGATTGTTTTAAATTCATGGAACACGGAAGAATCTGTAATTGTCCGTATAGATCGCGTTGGTTCGATACGAAGTACCGAAGCTCCTTTGAGCTTTAACGGAGGAGAACAGGAATCCCCCTCTCAGGAAACCTCGCCAGAAGAAGCACCGTGGCTGACGGAATATATAGATGTAACGGTAACCTTTTTAAATGGCGATGATAAAGGGACAAGCAAAGACCTTCTTATTACGCAGCTGTCCACTTCTTCTCTGGAGCTCCATCCTAAAAGGAGGTATCTTCTCGTCTCTGATCGTTTTGAAGATAATACTATACAATATTCCATCAGCGATCGCTATCGAGTTCCTTGGGTTGTCGCTTTCCTCATTTTAGCTTGCGCTGGGCTCATCGCTTCGGCTGGAAAAGCAGGAGTCCGGGCTTTGGCAGGTTTACTCCTCTCGCTAGCCGTGCTTTTAGGTTGGTATATACCTGCCTTAGCAAATGGAATACCTCCCGTACCTTTCGCTATCCTGGCTATAGGAGCCGTATCCAGCGTTACAGTACTATTGGTGGTACGAAGGCCGGCTTTTTGGATCGTAGCTTTTCTTGGAGCTCTTGGAGGAGCTATCGCCGCCTCCACTGTAGGGTGGTCTATGGTGACTCTATGGGAACTCTCTGGGCTTGCTAGCGATAGTGCTAGCCTCCTTGCCTCAACAATACCTAATCTTTCAATGGAAGGGCTTCTTCTGTCTGCTGTTATGATCGGCTCCATAGGGGCAGTCCTTGATGTTGCCGTCTCAGTCACGTCTACCCTCGCCGAAATGTTCTCCTATGATCCTAAAATTCCAGGGCCTCGACTGTGGCAGGCTGGCATTGGCGTAGGGCGAGAGGTATTGGGAAGCATGATTAACACTCTTATTCTTGCCTATTTGGGAAGTGCTCTTCCTCTCACTATTCTTATTACAAGTTCTGGAGCTGATCCACTGGCTCTTATAAACGATCCTTATATTGCACAGGAACTCGTCCGAAGCGTAGCTGGTACAATTGGATTACTTCTTACGATACCTATTACCACCGCTGTATGTGTGTGGTGGCTAGACTTCCGCCTCAGACGCTCCAAAGAAAAAAAGAAAGAGGCCACGTCTTAACTTCCCTGAACTCGAAGGCTTTCTAACAAAGAGGGGAAAAACCCTTTTTTTATTAACGATTCCCAACAAGGGACGGTATTGAGGTCAGCTCGCTTTTCTACGAAAGCAGTACACAGACTGCTTAGGAAATGGCGGAGAGGGCTATCATTTTTACTTGGGGATGCTAGTATCTCTGCTGATTTTTCGGCTAGGTGATCTAGCGAAGGAGCACCTATTACGATATGGGCTCCATGTTTTTGGAGGGGAAATACATTCCCCACTTTATTTGCGTCTTCTTTGCGGAATGTTGCAAGCACCATGGCCTGGGGTTCTCCCAAAGAGATGGATGTAACTGCGGCAAGAGTCCAATCAGAAAGGAACAAAACACTTCCTATAGGGTACGGATCAATTATTTGGGGGAGAAATTCTACTAAAGAGGGATCAAACTTGACTCCAGACTCGTTTTGAACAATTTTTAAAGCCTCTATTGGCAAAAATGCTCGGCGATAGGGACGATCGCTTACAAGAGCATCGTATGTATCAGCTACTGAAACGATACGTACTAAAAGAGGGATGGTTTCTCCGGCAAGTCCGCCAGCCGCCTCTCGCCCATAACCTTCGCCGTTCCAATATTGATGGTGATTTAACACGATGGCCCTAGCCATAGGGTTCATACATGGGAATTGCCGCACTATCTTAAAGCCATCGTAGGGATGTTTGCTCATTAGCTCCCACTCTTTTTCGTTCAGGGGACCTTTCTTATTCAGAAGAGAGGAAGGTAACATTAGTTTTCCAATATCGTGAAAAAGAGCGCCGAGGCCCAAATTAATTTTATCTTGAAAAGAAAAAGAAAAAAGTCCTGTATCTTCACCTTCCTTTGCGATGAGCAATGAAACCGTCATTACACCGATCATATGCTCGTAAGTATACTCGTCATGTTTGCTGATATTCTTTAAACCATAATGGAAAGCAGTGGTGTCTTCAAAAATAACAGAAATAATGCTAGAGACACTTTCTTGGAGATTTTGAAATAAACTGTTGCGGAGAGACCTGTTCTGAGCTACACATTCTACAATATGTGCCACATCAACACGAACCTGTCGTTCCAAATGTTCAGGAACAACAGAACACAAAAAATCATCTTCCACTGCATTTTCCCCGGGAAGATAGACAAAACATGCCTCTATTCCCCGTCGTACAAGACGGGTGATAAGCTGATTGTTAAGAATAACTCCCTTACTAAGCAATAACTGCTGTCCTTCGCAGGCCCATACCGACTTAGCTAGGCGCATTCCAGGCTTAAGATGGTCGCTTGTGACAATAAGTGGCATATTATTATCCTGTCCTCTGCAACTTCAGATAAATAAAGTACTCAGACAAAGTGTATATTAACATAGGCATATCAGAGGCTCGCTTCGGCAAGGCCTGTATTTTACTGGTACTTTCGACCCTTTTTAATAAAAAGCACAAGGAAGTTGGGGGAGGGGATCTGCTCCGTGCAGATCCCCCGGCTGATCTATTACAGAATAGAACGGGAAATAGATCACACAAAAAAGAGGCGATTGCTCACAAGGAGAAACAGCCTCTTTCACATACTATAAAAAGAGCTTTTGTTCCTCCTTTTCAAACACGGAAGGCTTTCCCGTTTCCGAGGAAACCCTAACGGCCCTGAACCATGGAATTTTCTTTAGGTTTTTGGGCTCGGAGGTCTATTATTTTAAAAATATGTTACTCTACCATTTAAAGAAAATCAAGACACAACGCCAAGGAATGCGGCCCAGAGCGGTATGGTGATAATGGAACAGAGCGTGGTTGCAGCTATAGCTTCAGCTGTATAGACTTGATCCATTCCCATCCCCTTGGCAACAACAAAAGAGTTAACCGCTATAGGCATGGCTGAAACAAGGATCGTTGTTTTAGCCAATATACTCTCTACAGGCCAGAGAGAGATAAACCCCATCACAATAAGGGGAAAAAGAATAAGTTTAAATAAGATGACCTCCCATGTATCTCTCAATGCCGCAAACGTTCGATTAAAATTAAGAGAAGCTCCGAGAGACAAAAGAGCGAGACCATTTCCCACGTTTCCCAACACCTTAAGGGCTTCGTCAAGCCATAAAGGCAATGCAGGAGCCCCTACGATAGCACAGGAAAGCCCGGATATGCAGGCTATAATAAGGGGGTTCGTAAAAAGTTTTTTAAACGTATCTTTAAGAGCATGTAAACTTAAACTTCCCGACAACACAACTTGCCCCCACCCCACAGAGATTAGTTGATATCCTGCCATAACGACAGCGAGATATAAAGAAAGGGCCTGAAGACCACTCTCCCCCATAGCAACTGATACCGCCGGTACCCCCATAAAAATATTGTTGGAGCGAATGGACGTCATGGCGATCACTGCCACTTTCCCGCGCTCTTTACAAAAAAAGCGCCCAAAACTCCATGCTAATAAGGGAGTAAGAAGCAAAGACGCGTAAACAGCTTTCACAAAGTTTCCCCCCATCAGTACCTTTACATCTGCCCCATAGGTAACCCGAAAAAGCAGAGATGGAAGGGCGATCCAGTAAAGAATAAAGTGCATTCCAACAAAAGCTTCTTCTTTGACAAAACCTCGTTGGCGAATGAACCAACCAATAGATATAATAGTAACGATGGGAAGAACAATAAAAAAGCAGCCCACAACCGATCTCTCCTCTCTGTTTAACAAACTATTATATCTCTTCAATACTATAAAAGGTGCTTTGTTATATAATGATTATGAAATGATAAAAGAGGAAGGTGATGACACCTGATGCAAGTTCCGTCACATATATTTAGAGAATATGATATTCGTGGCGTAGCCGATACAGAGCTCACTGCATATGTAGTAACAGCTATCGGGAAAGCCTATGGGACCTTGCTTCGCAGAGAAGGAATCTCCACTATAACAATAGGAGGAGATGTGAGACTTTCAACAGAAAGAATTCGACAAAATATTATCGACGGGGTCATATGGGCCGGCGTTAACGTAATAGATTTAGGGGTGGTAACTACGCCTCTTCTGTATTGGAGCCAGTTCCATTTTAACTTTGATGGAGCAGTTATGGTCACAGGAAGTCATAACCCTAAAGACATGAACGGCTTAAAACTGGCTTTAGGGAAAAGTACTATGTATGGAGAGCAGATTCAATCTATTTTAAATATGATTGAAAAAGATGATATGGTACCTGGGCAAACATTGGGCTCTGTAAAAAGAGAAGATATTTGGTCTGGCTATATCCAGATGCTCTTGTCGAAAATAAAATTGGGGCCACGAAAACTCAAAGTAGTTGCTGATGCTGGGAATGGAACAGCAGGGCTCTTTATCCAAAAATTTTTAGAAGGGTTAGGCTGCCGTGTTGTCCCTCTGTTCTGCCAACCTGATGGGAACTTTCCCAACCACCACCCAGATCCTCTGAAACGTGAAAATCTCGTCTCCCTCATTGAGACAGTAAAACGAGAAAAAGCCGATGTAGGTTTCGCCTTTGATGGGGATTCCGACCGAATAGGAGTTGTCGATGAGAAGGGTTCTGTAGTATGGGGAGACACACTCATGGCCTTATACTGGAGAGAAATCTTGCCTAAACATCCAGGAGCTGATGCTATCATAGAAGTAAAATGCTCCCAAGCCCTTGAAGACGAGATCCGTCGCTTAGGAGGAAAACCTCTTTATTATAAAGCTGGGCATTCCCTTATTAAGGCGAAAATGAAAGAGATAGGAGCTCTTTTCGCAGGCGAGTTGTCTGGACATATGTTCTTTGCCGACGAGTTTTATGGCTTTGATGACTCTTTCTACGCAGCTGGCCGCCTCCTGCGCATCCTCTCAAATGATCGCCGAATTCTGTCTGACATGCTTGTAGATTATCCCATTTATTACAGTACTGCGGAGATTAGAGTAGACTGTCCCGATAATAAGAAATTTCAAGTCATCGAAAAAATTAAAGAGGAAGCTCTTAAAGAGTACAAAGCTATCACTATCGATGGAGTACGAATTTTATATCCTCAGGGATGGGGTTTGGTAAGGGCTTCTAACACCCAGCCCGTGTTAGTGACAAGATGCGAGGGCAAGACAAAAGAAGATCTAGACTTTATTACGCAAGACATGAAAAAACGCATGATAGCAGTAGGAGTTTCCGATTTTCAGTGGACGTACTAATTTGAAAAAGGAAAGGGCATTTTTCATGTCCTTTCCTTTTTTAAACTTTCTCTTTCCACAATAAATAGCCTTCGTTTATATAAGGAACGATACATCTCTTTCTCTCAAGAAAAGATAAATAGGCAGCAATAGTAGCGCTGTTCAGCACATATTGAATAGAATCCATTTCTATGCCCCATTCTCTGGCCAATGCTGCAAGAATCTCCTCTCTGGAATGAGGAGTTTTACAAAGATTCAATACAGCCTCACTTAAATATTTAACGCCCTTTCGATTGGCTTCCACCAAAGAGGTAATATTTTGAACCGGCTTGGCATGGCTTGGTACAAACCAATTAGCTTCTGACATCTGAAGCATATCTAGCGTTCGAAGAACCCCTTCTACGTCCATAGAGACTATAAAACGATATTTCTCTATAATCTCTTGGGAAAAGACGCTATCGGCTACATAAAAAACTCCGTCTCTCGACTTTAATCCTACCATATTGAGAAAATGACCTGGAAGCCCCACAACCTCAAGCTCTGTGCCAGGAACCATTTCACCAGGGTGAATAACATGAGTGACCTTCGACGGCTCTGCTTCAAGGAATTTTCCTCGAATAGCATTAAATGGGTACGCTCCCCATAAAAGAAAAGGTTCGAGATAAGGATTTTGTGTCAAAACATTTTCAAGAGAGCTTGTTATAATAGCGCAAGAAGTTTTTTTCTGGAGATAAGCATTCCCTCCTATGTGGTCAGCATTGGAGTGAGTATTAATAATTCCATGGAGCGTCAAATTATGCTCTTGCAATAATTTAAATAATCTTCGCCCAGATGTCTCATCCCCCCCACTATCTATAAGGAAACAACCGCCATTCCCATCTTTCCATAACCCTATATTCACTCGCCCTGGGATAAAGCAACTCTGCGCTGTCAATTCTCGTATCTCCATAAGATATAAAACCTCCTTTCGAGTATATTCTAATACTTTGCTTTTTCTTTTCTCCATGCTAGAATGTTCTAGCTAATGGTTCGAACCAATAAAAAATAAATCATAGATGGTTCGAAAGGGCTATTTCAGGAGGTGCATAGAATGGATAGCAAAAAACTGAAAAAAGCCATAAAGAGCGGACATGTAAAACAGCGTAACGAACAGACAGATGCTTTTGCCAATGCTATGGTAGATCTTAATCATGAATTATATCGGTGCCGATACGATTCATAGTTCATAGCTTGTTTTTTCGTGTTTTTACAAACAGGAGGGGCCTTGAGGCCCCATTTTTTATGCCTTTCTTCATTCTTGAGTACATGTTTTTCAATTTTTTTTCAGAAAAACGTTTGCTAGTAACCTAAAGTTGAGTTATAATGCCCGCGTTAAACAGGAGGTGAAGATTATTGCAAACTGCAATAGAAGTAAAAAATTTACATAAATCCTTCGGAGACCTTCATGTGTTGCAAGGAGTCTCCATGTCTGTTAGTGAAGGAGAGGTCGTATCTGTCATCGGCCCGAGCGGCTCAGGGAAGAGTACGTTGGCCCGGTGTATTTGTCGTCTCGAAGATATCAATGAAGGAGAGATTTACCTTTATGGGCAACGTGTCGACGGAGGGAAACACTCGAATAAAGAATTAGCGAGTCTTGTGGGAATGATCTTCCAGCAGTTTAACCTCTTTCCCCACCTTTCAGTTCTTGATAATATTACACTATGTCCTATTCAAATCAAGGGGATGAAAAAAAGCGATGCAGAGGAATTGGCTGTTCGTCTTCTGGAACGAGTAGGGCTCGGAGATAAAGTTCAAGCCAAACCTGCACAGCTTTCTGGAGGGCAACAACAACGGGTAGCCATAGCTAGGGCTCTGGCTATGCAGCCTAAAATTATGCTTTTTGATGAACCTACCAGTGCTCTTGACCCTGAGCTTGTAGGCGAAGTGCTTGATGTTATAGCACAGCTCGCCGAGACAGGAATGACTATGATGATTATTACCCATGAAATGACATTTGCCAAAGAGGTCTCTGATAAAATTGTCTTCATGGCTGATGGGAATATAGTGGAAGAGGGAACCCCCAGTGATCTTATGACGAGGCCTTCTCACCCAAGGACGCAAGCATTTTTACAGCGCATGCTTGCCCATTTCGGAGAAGAAATACCTGAACGGGGAGGCGAATGTTAATGACCCTGGATTTTACGGCTATTACTCCATATTGGCACATGTTTTTGACGGGGGCATCCATCACGGTAAAAGCTTCTATGTTAGCTGTGATCTTTGGAGCCATTATAGGCGTGTTTGTAGGAGCTTTACGGGTTGTACCCTTCACACCCTTAAAATCTTTAGCAGCAGCCTATATTTATGTAATACGAGGAACACCCCTTTTAATTCAGCTTTTCCTCATCTATTTTGGATTACCCTCCCTTGGCATTAATTTACCCGCTTTTGCTGCCGGGATTATTGGACTCTCCATCAACTCTGCAGGATATGTTGGAGAAATTGTTCGAGGTGGGATAGAGGCAGTCCCCAAGGGACAATGGGAAGCAGCAAAAGTATTAG
>NZ_DHFC01000016.1:0-92559 GCF_002400205.1 Aminobacterium sp. UBA4834
GTTCTTCCTTTCTCGCGATAATCCGTTTGATGAACTAAGTTGGCCAAATCAATCATGAGGTTCATTGTGGGGGTAGGGACACCTGCAATGCGGCCAAATTCTGCCAGTGGCACCAAGCTCATGGGGACATCTTCAGAAATATACCTGGCAAAGGGATCTTTAGGTGCTTCAATGCCTCGGTAGCTTTCTTGTTTTTGCACGGCTTCATAAATAGACGTTCCACTCATATGGGGAATTTCGTATACGTCTTCCAGCCATTCAATGCATGTCATGGTTTTTACGCCCAGAGTATCTGCTATGGCGACTCGTTCCGCGTCTATTTTCTCCAAGACGTTGCTGACGCAAGGTGTAATGCCGTCCATGTAGTATTCGAAAAGCTCTTTCCCTTCTATTCGAGCGATATTCAGCAGAGCAGGGGTTGGGTGGAAAATGGCGCCAATGTTGAGGAAGCTTGTTTCAAGTACATTCTCAGCGGCAATGAACTGGGGGAAGTAAGGTTTCAGTTCCTCAAGTATCTCTGGTGTTTTATAAGCAGGCAGGGCGGCAAGTGCCATCTCTTTTTTTACTTTGTAAATGGTTGCTTCCGCCAAACCTGTTTTGCGGCAGGCATAGATGAGAGATTGAGTTTCTGCCACAACAAAATTAGCGTTGGGATAAGTGCTTTTGACAGTCATGTAAAATTCTATGGCTCCAGCTGTACGTCCGGGGTTTAAGATTATTTTTTGTCCAGATGTTAAATAAGGGGCCATCTTTTGGGCAAGTTCTCTGTGTGCAAAGGCTGGAGTTACTATTAAAATAACATTGCATCCATCGATGGCTTCTTCAATGTGGGTTGTTATGGTTTTAAATTCAGCAAAGCCAGTGGATGAAACACCTTTTAACATAACCCCGCCAGCTTTTTTAACATCTTCTATAGCGGCTGGAAATTTGTCAAAGATATTGACGTGGCACCCTTTTAAAGACAGGAAAGCACCCATGCTTAATCCACCATTTCCAGCACCAAGTACAGCGACCTTATTCAAGAAAATTCACCTCGTCTTTAGATACAAGTTTTTTCTTTTTTGTAATTAATTGATATAAAAGAATAGTTGATAACAGAACCAGGCCGAAAAGATCACCAATCAAGCCGGGATCTATGAGGAGTATTGCTGCTACTCCAGATACAAGTCGTAAGGGAAGAGAAAGAGACCCTATAAGGTAGCCTTCCAGGCAAGCGGAAAGAGCTACAACACCTATTGTGGCAGTAACAGTAGCGACGGTAGCTGCTCCAATTGTTGTATCGAGTAATAATATTCTGGGAGACAGGGCGAAGATGAAGGGCAAAATAAAGGCTGAAGAAGAAAGTTTCAGGCCTTGCAGAGCTGTTTTTACAGAGTCAGCTTTTGCAATAGCTGCTGCGAGGTAGGAACTCAGAGCTACAGGAGGCGTAACAGATGCCATGCATCCGAAGTAGAAGATGAAAAGGTGAGCGGCCACTATTGGAACGTTCATTTTTACGAGGGCAGGGGCTACCATGGATCCTAAAATAATGTAAAGTGCTGTAGTAGGCATGCCCATTCCCATAATAATAGATGCCACCATTGTCAGGATAAGGGCCGGGTAAAGTTGCCCTCGTGACAATACGATAATGAAATCGGCGAATTTGAGGCCTAAGCCTGTTAAAGTGACGGTTCCTACAATAAGGCCTGCTACGGCGCAAGCTGCAATAACACTGAGAGATCCTCGTGCTCCTAGGTCAAGAGCTCGCAGGAAAGATGTAAGAGTGAGTCGTGTGGATTTTCTGAAAGAGCTGGTTATGATAACGATCAGCACCGCTGTGACAGATGCTTTTATAGGCGAATATCCGGCTAAGAGCATATAGACGATGCTGAGGGGAGCTAACAAGAGAAAGGCTCCATCTTTAAAGACTTTTGAGAAAACGGGAAGTTCGCTTTTGTTCATCCCATGAAGCCCGAGTTTTGCAGCTTCCATGTCCACCATAATAAAAACGGCAACATAGTATAAAATAGCGGGAATAGCGGCATGGACGATAAGCTGACCGTAAGGAACTCCTGTCATTTCGGCCATAATAAAAGCAGCAGCCCCCATAATGGGAGGCATAATTTGTCCGCCTGTAGAGGCTGAGGCCTCAACTCCTCCAGCGAACTCAGGCGTGTATCCTACGCTTTTCATAAGGGGTATGGTGAATGTTCCTGTCCCAGCTACATTTGCAAAGGAACTGCCAGAAATAGTCCCCATAAGGCCGCTTGCGACTACTGCTGCTTTAGCTGGCCCTCCGCGAAAACGTCCTGTAATTGAAAATGCCAGGTCTATAAAGGCCTGAGCTCCGCCTGTTTCTGTAAGGAAAGAGCCGAGAAGGATGAAGATGAATACAAACGTTGCTGTAACGTATATGGCGACGCCGTAAATTCCTTCGCTTGTTAAGAACATGTGTTCTATAACCCGGCTTACCTCATACTGACGGTGTCCTAATGTGCCAGGTATAAGATGCCCCAAGAAAGCGTAGAGGAGGAAGGCCACAGCTACTATAACGAGGGGCCATCCCATGGTTCGGCGGGTTGCTTCTAAGACAAGCACGATCATAATGGCTCCTATAACAATATCTCTTGTAAACGGGTCTCCCATGCGGAATACGATGTTCATATAGTCTAAGCAAAGGTAGGCACCTACAGCTATACTGAAAATGATAGCGGCAATGTCCCAAAGCGGAACTTTATTTTTTTGCTTGTCTGTTGCAGGGAAAATTAAAAAAGTTAGTGCCAGTGCGAAGGCTAGATGTATAGCTCTGTGTTGGAACTGGGGCAGCATGTGAACCCCTGAAGAATACATGTGATATAAAGACATGCATATAGCTAAGATGCTGCAAAGTTTAGCCGCGATGCCTGTGAGGTTTCTCTTTTTTTCAAATTTTTCGTTCAGAGCTTTTAACTTTTCTTCAGGAGTAAGATCTTCCTGTGTTTTTTTCTTGAAAAACATCGGATTCACCTCGTCTCAGATACTGAAGATACGTTATTTTTTCAACGGATATATCCATGCGTTCCATGTCGTTAAAGTACTTATATAAAGGTATTTCCCTTCGTCCGCTATCTAGGAACAGGCGAGGTTCAGCTATATAGCTTATTCTGAAAGGAAGAAAATCTAAGGGGATGTCGAGACCTGAGAGAACTAAAAAGTTATCCTTGAAGTGAATAGTCTCGGTACACGTAGAAGGGACCCCCCATCCCAAATCTTGTAACTTTGTTGCTACCACATGGATACGACCATCTTTGTGCACTTGGTAATACTCGTAAGCAGGTGTTAAATGGACTGAGTGTCGAATACTTGTGGCAAAAGAGTATCCTGAAGGTATTTTGTGTGTGTATAGAATCTGACCTGTCTCGTAGTTTCTTATGTCCAAAAGGAAAACAGGACAAAAGAAAAGAAAATAGATTAAGAGTGCTGTGTTTGAAAAAAAGAGGCTCACAAAGATGATTCTTTTCCTCATGTTTTCACCGCCTATTGAGGAGAGGGGTGCCTTTAGGCACCCCTCTCTTGAGTTATTTTTGATTACTCAATAACCCAACCAGTTACGTCTACTCCTTTTTCGGTGTAATATTTTGCGGCGCCGGAATGAAGGGGGATAGACATGGCGCTGAGGGCGGTTTCAAACCTGATCATCTTCCCTTGGGCGTGAGAGTCGGCAATGATATCTAGGTGATCAAAGAACGCCTTGGTAATTTGATATACGACCTCTTCGCTAATGTCTTTGCGGACAATAAGAAGGGCGGGGCTGGCTACAGCTGGAATATCGTTATCGACACCACGGTATGTTCCTCCTGGAATAGTGATCATCGTGAGATATGAGCGATCTTTTAAAAAGTTTTGCATAACATTTGCATCAAGGGTAAGCAGGTTGATATCAAGGGTTGTAGAGGCATCTACTACTGCTGAAGTAGGGATTCCTGAACCAATGATGGCACAGTCAATAAGGCGGTCTTTTAATGCGGTAATAGCCTCGCCAAAGTTTAAAAACTGAGGATTAAACTTGTCATAGCTTAGACCGTGAGCTTCAAGAACCATTTTTGCTGTTCGTTCTGTTCCGCTTCCAGGGGCTCCTACTGCGACTTTTTTGCCGGCTAAGTCATTAACGCTTTTTAGATTCGAATCTTTTAGAACAACGAACTGGAATATTTCTGGATAGAGGCATGCAATACCGCGAATGTTATCGACAGGTTCTTTTTCGAAGGGGGCTTGGCCACTGTAAGCGCCGTAACTTGTATTGGAAGCCCCCATTATCATTTCGACTTTCCCTTCACGGATCATTTTCAGGTTTGCTACTGAAGCACCTGTTGACTCGGATGTAACCTCTATGTCAGGTACATATTTAGTAATAATTGAAGCAATAGCTGATCCGATAGGGTAATATGTTCCTGCTGTTCCTCCTGTCGCAAGAGAGTACCGTTCTACTGCCATAACTGAAGATGACATTCCAAGAACAAAAAACAACGTGAGAAAAACAATAGCAGCCTTTACGTGCGTTCTCATGCTTGTTCCCCCTTATAGTATGATATTGTTACTTTAAAACTGCACATACATTTCGATAAATATAATCAGCCCGCCGACATACAATGCGATGTTGCTACTTTCAACTTCCAAAGAAGTCAATATATTTTTAAACCTAATCGTCTTGATATACTGATTTGTCAATCTTTTGATATTTATATATGTCAAAATAATTGAAATTGATATTTTGAAATTCAGACGATACAAACTATAATTTTAGAAGGGTAGAAAGTCAACCCAATATACTGTTTATTTATTCAAGTATGCATTATCCAATAAGGAGGAACATTATGCACAATAGGAAGCAAAAAGTTTCTGTTGTGGGAGAAAACATAAAAAAGGATTTATTTGAATATATGCAGGAGGCGAGCCAAAGTTTTCCTTCTCAGCAAAAAGCTGTTTGTGACTACATTCTTGCCCATTATCAACAAACAGCTTTTATGAAGGCGGAGGATATTGCTCTTGCTACAAAAACGAGTACTGCCACGGTTCTTCGTACGGCGGGAAGTTTGGGGTTTAAGAGCTATACAGCCTTAAAAGAGGCGCTTCAGCAGGTTCTTTTCGCTTCAACGACGCCGCCACCTCTCGACAGACTTCGGGAAAATATAGCAGGGAATTCGGAACTAAATGTGCTTGAACAAGTTATAAAAGACAACATTCAGAGTTTGCAGGGATTATATAGCCAACATTTGGCAGAGAGTTTTCCTCAAGCAATTCGGATTATGCGGAAAGCGTCAAGAATATATATTTTAGGGTTACGTTCAACCCGTGGCCTTGCCGTATATCTTCATGCCCTTCTTCACCAGTTGTTTAGAAACATGTATCTTGCCGATGCCTCGGGATCTGATAATTTATTTGATGAATTATATGACATGACTCAAGATGACGTTTTGATCGCTTTAATGGCGGGGAGCCCTCACTATACGAAACGGACTATTAATGCCGTGAAATATGCTCATGAACGCTCTATCCCTATTATATTGATCACAAACAGCCTTTCGAATGTGGCCGTTCCTTTGGCATCTGCCGTCCTCTTAGCCCCGCAGAATACAAGTCATTATTCTACGGTAACTCTTGTAACGATTATTGATGCCCTTGTTTTTCAACTCGGTCGTGTCAAGGCAGAGGACGCCCGTCCAAAGCTGGAAAATCTAGGTGATCTGTTGTTAAGAAATGATATTTCAGTTTAGCGAAAAGCGGAATTTAAAAATCACAGGCAGAAAGAGCTTGTATTTTGTTGAAAACTTCTTCTATTTCTTCGCGTGAATATTTTTCTGGTTTCCACATTTCAACTCCTCGTATGGTGTCTTCTAGAGTACAAGGAGTTTTGTTTTTCATCACATATAACACAGTTCCTATTAACTCAACATTAGGAAAACTGTGATCACCTTCTAGAAGACGTTCACGAAAGATATCTAATTGTTTTTTTATAGACTGAATATCTTTTAAAGAATCAAAGTCATCATCCCTAAATCTCTCCCCTTTACGATAAGAGGAATTTTGTATATCTATTTCATCAAACATTTCAAGGGTATCAGCGTCTTCCATGATAGCGGAAGAAAAAGGTCCATATTTATATCCTGCAAAGCAATATCCCGTATCTATATCTTGAGTGTTTAGGAAATAGATAGCTTTTTGCACAAGTATCTTTTGTGCTTCCATTCCGTTTTCGTTAAAATAATGAATAACAAATTTCAAAAGAAGTTTCCCCATCTATCGTCCCTCCTTAATTCCTTAAGTTGAGGTCTCTTCATAGCTCTATTGTCTAAGAAGCGTTTTTATATCTTGTTCTTTACTGGAATTTGAATAAATACGCCACAAGAGCGGCGTTGTTTCGGAAAAAGCTTTAAAAATAGGCGAATACTCAGCCAGAGGAAGAACAAGATTTTCTCCTGACCTGGATATGACGTGAAAATCTTCCTCATCCTTTTCATCTGTATTTTGGTTTGAGGAAAGTTTATGAATTTTGAGGTTCTTCTGTTTCACAAAATAATCGTTGTTGAGCTTAAAACCTTCCTTGCGAAGTTTTTCAAGGGACACCCAATATTCCTTTTGCTTTTCTTTATCTGAAGAGAGTCCTTCTTTAACCATCTTAAGGTGGTTATTACGTTTCAGACAAGAAACCCAAAAGTTACTTGCATCATTATTGAGCTCGCACAGGATGGAATAGTCATCGAAAGTAACGAACCAATCCATATCCAGAAAGTCTATTTCTTCTGAATAGCTTTTATTAATGGTAACATGATTTTTAAAGTTCGCAAAAGATCCTTTATTGTTCTCTTTTTTATATGCAATATATTGTTCCAGAGCAATATCATACCCCATCCTCGTTCTGTGGAAAGGTACCTGTAAATTATAGTGATACCGAGCAAGAATAAACTCTTCTAATATAGGTATATTGTCAATTACAATGTTAAATGCCAGGGAAGGCATTGTTGTACGTATTTTTATTGACGAAAGATATCGATTATAGTCGTAAACTCCATACTTTACGCCGCAATAGTAAGAGTCCCTTCGTAAATAATCGGCTCTATCGGCGTCAAAATGCCCAGAGATAATGCTCTTTAATATATTGTCTTTTGAATTGGGGATTTCTTGGGGATCTGCTTTGATTAAGTTGGCAACTCGAGAGGGGTTTACGTTGTTTTCTTTAATAAATTCTGATATCTCGACATGTTTTTTGATAATATACCTTCCAATGTTTTCATGTCGAGCTTTATCGAGTAATATTTCTTCGCTGGCGTGAGAAAATGGCAGATGACCAATGTCGTGAAGTAACGCAGCAAAACGAAGAGTTTTTAAAGCACATAATAACGTTTCAGAATTATCCCACTCTAATTTTTTTAGTTCATCCCTGTTATTTTTAGCCATGTCATTGTACAGACAAGTAAAAATATCAGTAGCCGCTTGAACAACCCCAATGGAGTGTTGGAAGCGAGAATGTTCTGCTCCCGGGTATACATATTTTGTAAGTGCTAGTTGATGTATGCGTCGTAGTCGCTGAAAAATAGGAGTGTCTATAATCTTTGTCTCATCTTCAGATAACTCTATATAACCATACAAGGGGTCTCGAAAACGATGCTTAAGTTCTAGTGCCCGTAATGCTTCATAAATCACTGTTTCTGCCTCCTTGCTTCGCTCTTTACATGTATATGCGCAAAATACACTTTAAGTATACTATTAAATTAAAATTGATGTTATTTGAATAGCGCAATAATGGCCCTATAATGCTGTATTTTTTATTGAGCAACAGTAGGATGAAATAAAACATTGAAAAGGTCATCAGTTTTCGGTAAAAGTAAAGTCTCCCAAGCTAAATACTCTCCGTGGCTACGAGGAGAAACGAGGGTGCATGGAATGACTCAGAGGAAGCGAAGCTGAGTGGTGTGTTCTTTGTAACAACCCCTTCACAGTACTTTTATGTATTATTTACAAAGATGTAACCATACGTAAACTCCTTTTCTGTAAGGTATTAAGCAAAGAATATCTACATTGAGGGGGTATTATGTTGCGTAAGTTTTTTTCTCGTAAACTGGCAGTTGTTGCTTTGACGTTACTTTTAGGGCTAATCGGGGGAGTTAATAGTGCAAGTGCCCAAGCTCCGCGCTATGTTTTTTATTTTATTGGTGATGGAATGGGCGCAGCACAGCGTCAGGCGGCAGAATATTATTTGAGGGCTGAAACTGGAGTAAAAGATATAAAACTTAGAATGAATCAGTTCCCAGTGGCAGGTATCAACACGACTTATTCCGCAGATTCCTTGGTAACAGATTCTGCCGCGGCCGGAACAGCATTAGCGGCAGGGTATAAGACGAATAATGGCATTATTGCTCAACTTCCAGATGGCACGAATGTGAAAAGTTTGGTGGAGGCAGCGGAGGAGAATGGGATGGGAACAGGTCTTATAACAACAACGCGAATAACTCATGCGACTCCTGCTGTTTTTGCTTCCCATAACTCAAATCGTGATGCTGAAAATGAAATAGCCCTTGACTATCTTGATAGCGGAGTGGATTTTTTTGCTGGCGGAGGATATCGCCATTTTGTTCCCCAAAACTGGGAAGGCGGGAAATCAAAGAGGAAAGATGATCTTAACATTGCGGAAAAGTTTAAAGGCCAAGGGTATCATGTTTTCCTGACAGAAAAAGATACTCAAAAATTTAGAAACTATAAACCAAGTGGGCAGGAAAAAGTCTTTGCGGCCTTCACGTACAGCCACTTTCCCTATGAGCTTGATAGAGAGGATAACCACACTCCAAGTTTGGCAGAACTGACGGCGAAAGGGATTGAAGTGTTAGAAAAATATAAAGAAGGTTTCTTTTTAATGGTAGAGGGCGGCAGAATAGACCATGCCTGTCACGCCCATGATCCAGCGGGGTCTATCCACGACACGTTAGCATTTGATCAGGCAATAGACGAAGCGTACTCTTTTTACCGGAAATATCCCGATGAAACGTTGATAGTTGTTGTAGCAGATCATGAAACAGGCGGTTTTGGGCTTGGGTTTGGTGATAATTATTTTTTGAAAATGGATCAGCTTTTTAAGGCAAAGGTTACGACGGCGGATGTATTAAATGAGGGTGTGGGGAAATATGATAAAGATAGGAAGAAGTTCTTTGATTTTATTGCCACCAACCTTGGTTTAGATAACTTATCCCTTGATGAGAAAATAAAAATTGAACAGGCAATGGATCTCATAGACGGCTCTCAGAAAGATGCAATTGCAACGTATGCGGGGTATGATTCCGTGGCTATCACAGTAACTCACATTATGTCTGAGCGGGCAAATATGTTCTGGACCACCTATGCCCACTCTGGGACAACAGTGCCTCTTTCAGCCATTGGAGTTGGCGCCGAAGCTCTTGGCGGATTTAAAGATAATACAGAAGTAGCAAAAACCTTATTCTCCATTTTGGAATTCAAACCTACTAAAGTGGCATCTACCCATCCGATCAGTTTGCCTAAAGTTATTAATTATTAAAATATAGGCTTTGAAGATATAGCCGGGGCTTGTCCCTGGCTATATCTTCATTAATACTAGAATGGAGTGTATAAATAGTGAAGAAAATAAAAACTTCATTACTTTGGGGCGTTTTGTTTCTCGTTCTTATGGGATTTTGGATATATGAAAACAACAGAAATAGTAACTTTGTTCGGGCGGTGGTTTTAAGTACAGATAACAGCGATGTGATGCAGTCTGGAATAGCAAGGATAGGGAGCCAGGAATTGCTTTTGAAGGTTGTTGATGGGAAGTTTAAGGGACAAGATGTTGTTGGGTATAACAACTTGCTGGGAAACTTGGATATAGATGCCTTTTACACGCCGGGAGATACAGTAGTTGCTGCATTAAGGGAAGACCATGGGAAAGTTATTGACGCAAAAGCTGTTGATCTCTACAGGCAAAGCTGGGAATTTATTCTTTTTGGTTTTTTTGTTTTTTTGCTCATTATTTATGCTGGGAATACAGGGCTAAGGGCAATCTTTTCTTTTATAGCTAGTTTATGGATTATATGGAAAAATCTTATTCCAGGGCTTTTGGCTGGAGAAAATCCGTTGCTTTTGTCGAGTGGTATCTTGTTTATGCTGTCGGCCATTATTATTTTTTCTGTTGCAGGGTTTACGCGAAAAGGGTTGTCTGCTTTCTTGGGAACAGCGGTGGGATTATTTGTCACTATTGGAATTACAGCCTTTTTTGGCGATAAACTTGGGTTGCTCGGAACAACTCTCCCTTATTCTTCCACACTTTTATTTAGTGGAAATATTGGGCTGAATATGAAGCAAATTTTTTGTGCTGCTATTGTAATAGGCGCTTCTGGAGCAGCTATAGATATAGGTATGGATATTGCTTCTGCCATGGCAGAAGTAAAGAGTAAGAAACCTGAAATAATGTGCCGAGAACTCATTCAGTCAGGATTTAATGTAGGGCGTGCTGTTATCGGAACTATGACAACTACTTTTTGAATAAAAAGCCCTGCTATTGCACAATTTGAGACCTGGCACCATAATGAAATAGAGGTGATGCTCTATGAATTTCGACCCCTATCGTTATCAATATCCTTCCCGTAGAAATGTTGTCTATGGTTCTAAGGGGGTGGTGGCTACGTCTCATCCTTTAGCGGCCCAGGCAGGCCTTGAGATTTTGAAGCAAGGCGGCAACGCCGTTGATGCAGCTATAGCTACTGCGGCGGCTTTGACTGTAGTAGAACCTACTAGTAATGGCCTTGGCAGCGATAATTTTGCCATTATTTGGAAAGATGGGAAGCTCCATGGTATCAATGGAAGCGGTCGATCCCCTCAATCTTTTGATTTGGAAGCTTTTCGAGGGAAACATTGGCAGACTGTTCCAGACTTCGGGTGGGCTTCAGCTACAGTTCCTGCCGCTCCTAAAACATGGGCCGTTCTTGCGAAGTCCATGGGGAATCTGCCCTTAACTGTGTCTATGGCACCCGCTATTTCGTATGCTCAGGATGGTCATGCAGTAGCAGTAACTACTGCTTTTAATTGGAATAGGGCTTTTGAAAAGTACCGCAAAATTTTAAGTGGGAAAGAGTTTGCCTCGTGGTTTAAGACGTTTTCTCCTGCTGGTCGGGCTCCAAGGCCTGGGGAACGATGGATTTGCCCTGATCAGGCCTACACGTTAAAAATGATTGCTCAGACTGATGCAGAGGCTTTTTATAGGGGTGAAATTGCGGAGAAAATTGTAGCCTTTGCTCAGCAGACAGGTGGTTTTTATACGGCAGAGGATTTGGCTGCGGTGGAGCCGGAGTGGGTTGATCCTATTTCTGTGAACTATAGAGGTTATGATGTATGGGAAATTCCCCCAAATGGACAGGGCATTATTGTATTAATGGCTTTAAATATTCTAAAGGGTTTTGATTTTACTCACCGTGATGACCCCGAAACATATCATAAGCAAATTGAAGCTATAAAATTAGCATTTGCCGATGGGTTCCGATATGTGGCAGACCAACGCTATAGCCGTGTTCCTGTCTCTGAAATGATTTCAGAAGAATATGGAGCCTCACGTCGAGAGTTGGTAACAGATAAAGCTCGTATGCCAGAAGCTGGGCGGCCCGAGGCATGTGGTACGGTCTACCTTTGTACGGCTGACGGTGATGGGAATATGGTCTCCTTTATTCAAAGCAACTATGCTGGTTTCGGTTCAGGTATTGTTATTCCCGGAACAGGCATTGCCTTAAATAACCGTGCGAGGGGATTTTCTTTAGACCCTCACCATCCTAATGTGCTGGCCCCGGGGAAACGTCCATACCACACTATTATTCCTGGATTTTTAACAAAAGATGGGAAACCTGTAGGTCCTTTTGGCGTGATGGGTGCATTTATGCAGCCACAAGGCCATGTGCAGGTTCTTATGAACACTATAGATTTCAGTATGAACCCCCAAGAAGCCCTTGATGCTCCAAGGTGGCAGTGGATAGAGGATCTGGTAGTGGAGGTAGAGCCAGGTTTCCCTTCATGGGCAGCACAAAAGCTTCAACGGATGGGGCATCATGTACGTTGCGCTTTAGACTCGAATAGCTTCGGGAGAGGTCAGATGATCTTGCGAACGGAATACGGTACTTTTGTTGGAGCCACAGAACCCCGCACTGATGGATGTGTTGCTGCGTGGTAGCAGTATATGATTTTATAGCTTTATATGTGAGATACCCCCTTCTTTTTGTCCCTTCAATAGTTTAGTTATGGTAAGGTAGATCTTTTTATTATAAAAATAGACCTATTGATATTTTTTTATAAAAAGTCTACTATTAGTATAGGTTGTGTTAAAGGATTTTTGCTATAAAGGAGTTAAAAACCAGTGTTGTTTGAAGTTTAGGCAGGTTTGTAAAGGGGGGAGTGATATGGACAACCAGGTGATAGGTTATAACATTCGACTTTGGCGAAAACAGAAGCAGTTGACTCAGGCACAACTTGCAGATATTGCGAGCATTTCGGTACAAGCTATAAAAAAAATAGAGTCAGGTCAGACGATGCCGAGATCGAATACTCTTCGTTCGATTTCTAAGGCTTTAAATGTGAAGATTCATGAACTCATTCGTCCTGTTCCGGAACTTCAAGCTATTCGATTCCGCTCGTGCAGAATGAAAAACTCAGTTCGAGAGTTTGTTATTGCAGATATTGCTCGTCGCCTTGAAGACTACACGTTCCTCGAGAAAATTCTTGATCGGTCAATTCCTTCTCATGTGGGGGAATTACGAACTCTTTGTTCGAAGAGCGACCTTTCTGGTAGTGCGGAAAGAGTTAGAGATACCTTAGGTTTTCAATTAGAATTTCCTATTCTAGATATACGAAACTATCTTGAAGCGGCAGGAATTAAAGTATTGACGATAGAATTCTCTGTGGATAATTTTTTTGGATTATCTATAGGGGAGGAAGATGGTGGCCCGGCAATTGTAGTCAATGTCAGCAAAAATATTACTGTGGAGAGACAGATATTTAGCTCTGTGCATGAACTAGCCCATCTATTGCTGCACCCAGCAGCTTATAATATCCTTCTTTTGGAAGAAAAGAAGAGTGAGGAAGCAGAGGCTGACGAATTCGCCGGGTATTTTTTGATGCCTGATGCTGCTTTTAGAGAGGCATGGGAAGATTCTGCAGGGCTGTTAGGTTTGGAGCGAGTACTGAAGGTTAAAAGTTTGTTTGGTGTTAGTTATAAGACTGTTTTATACCGCCTTATAAAATTAGGCGTTACGGATCAGTCAGTATGGAAGAATTTCTCATTACTTTTTGAGTCTAAATTTAAAAGAAAGCTTGGTTATTGCGAAGAGCCTTTTGCTCTCAATCCTTTCCTTTTTTCTGGAGAGAGACTTCAAGGTTTAGTGCGAGAAGCGTTGGAAAAAGATGAGATATCTTTAGATCGGGGAGCAGAGATATTACGGATTTCCTTTGAAGAAATGCGAGATCTCTGCCGTAGTTGGAAGGCTGTTATATGAAGCCAAAGATAAAATCTCTTCGGCTTCTTATTCTTGATGCATGTGTTTTGATTGATTTTTTGAAAGTAGAACCTTCTTTATTGGTGGATATTTCGCAATGTATTGGCTCGTTGCATGTAGTTTCTTTTGTCCTTGATGAGGTGCCGCTTATTGCTTCAGATGAGGAAGCAGCAAGATTAGGGTTGAAGGTTATTAATCCTGAAGTTGACGATATATACGGAGCATTAGATAAATCTGGAAGAACGTCTTTTCAGGATGAGTTATGTTGCTTAACGGCTAAGAGGCAAGGTTTTGTCTGTGTTACTAACGATAAAGCACTTCGCAGACGATGTAAAGAAGAAGGAGTGTCTGTGTTACGAGGTTTGAGGCTTCTCATAGAGCTTTATCGAGCAGGAGGGATTGGGAAAAGGAAGGTTCTTCAAATTGCTGAGAATATAAAAGAAAATAATCCTTATCATATAACAAGAGAAATAATGAAAGATTTCGAGGAAGAAATCGAAGATATATAGAAAATTGCGACAGGTTTTGATTTATGAAATACTTGATATGCCCCTGATGGTGCCCCATATAAATATTTTCAAAATTCAGTATAATTATGAGTGGTTAGAAAAAAACTCTAGCTTTGGAGGGATATTATGACACGTTTTTGGATCGTGATTTCTTTTTACCTAGCGATTTACGGTGTCATGACGTGGTATGTCCTGTCTTTTACGGCTAGAATTTTTTCTCTGAGAGGGTGGGGAGTTTTAGTCCTCTCTCTTTGGGGTGCTTTTATGGTGGCTTGCCCTCTTATATTACGTCTTGGCGAAAAGATTGGCGGGAGCATTTTGCGTCATGCCCTGGCGTGGGTAGGGTATGTATGGATGGGTTTTATATTCCTTTCTTTTTGCGGCTTGTTAGGGCTTATTTTGCTTCGTCTTATTTTGTGGTTTGCTCGGTATCCTCTGAGTGATTGGGGAATCCGATGGATTGGAATAGGGATAATTTTTCTATCCATTGGAACCTGTTGGTGGGCCTATAGAGAGGCTCTCGATATTCATCCTCGCCATATTGTAATAGAGAGCGATAAACTACCGCCAGAGTGGCCTGTTCTCAAGATTGTTCACATCTCTGATATTCATTTAGGCCTACTTGTTCGGGAGAAACGATTATCGAAGATAATAGATCTTGCGATAGGTGAAGATCCTCACGTAGTGGTTTCTACAGGAGATATTGTAGATGGGCAGATGAACGGAAGAGTGGGGGATATAGAGATTTTCCATCGCCTGTCTCCTCCGTTGGGGAAGTTCGGAGTTATTGGCAATCACGAGGTCTATGCGGGATTAAAACAGTCTGTGGCTTTTACGGAAGAGGCAGGTTTTCGCCTTCTTCGAAATGAATGGGTGGACGTTGGACCTGTTATATTGGTGGGAGTGAATGACCCTGCTGTATCTATGGTTGAAGAAGTGCATGCGACGGAATATAAATTATTGGCAGAAATACCCCGTGACAAGTTTTGTGTGCTTTTGAAACATCAACCTCTTGTGCGTGAAGAGACCTTGGGCTTTTACGATCTACAGCTTTCTGGTCACGTACATGGAGGGCAGATTTGGCCTTTCAATCTTATTACAACATTGATTTATCCTATGACATCTGGTCTTCATGAACTCCCGAGGGGCAATATGCTAGTAGTGACAACTGGGGCTGGAACATGGGGGCCTCCCATGCGTCTTTTTGCCACCCCTGAAATTACCGTTATTCATATACAAAAAAAGTAGAGGCCCCTGGGGGAGAGGCCTCTGCAGAAAAGGGAGATTATTTGACTCATAGGGCACACACAACAGGAGGATTGGTACTTGATACCGTTGCGATGCTGTGTGACTATATATTAGTAGAAACGTGCCAATGAGACCCCGTCACTTTTACGGGAATATAAATAGGGGAAATTACGTATTTATTGAGTGAAGGGTATAATTTATGACATAAGGAGTATGTTTTTACCTCAGAGTAAGGACGTGACATAATGAACTCTTCAGTGAAAGTGCCTTCCAAAATTCTTGGTGTCCTTGGTGGAATGGGGCCGGCTGCTACAGCGGAATTTTTGCGGCTTTTAGCCATAAAGGCTCCGGCGAGAAGTGATCAGGAACATCCGAAGCTCTATGTTCTGTCGAATCCGCAGATTCCAGACCGCAGTAGTGCTATTTTAGGTAGGGGAGAAGATCCTACGCCCTTTTTGAAAGAGGGGTTGCTCTCGTTGGTTCAATGGGGTGCTCAAGTTCTGACTGTCCCTTGCAACACCGCTCATTTTTTTATCGACACATTTCGAAAAGAATTGCCAGTGCCTTTGATTCATATTGTAGAGACTACAGTGGGCCTAGCTGCTGAACGGAGCTCTGAAGGAGCATGGTTGCTGGCCACCAGTGGCACTAAACAGAGCGGTATGTACGAGCGTTATGCAGAAAAAGTAGGGTATCCTTTCTTTTTCCCTACTGACGAAGATCAGAAAAAGGTTCAGGAAAGCATTGTTTTAGTAAAAGCAAATCGCCTCCGCGAGGGAGGGGTATTGCTGCAAGGGGTTGTGGAGAGGCTATGGAAGGAGAGACATGTTCCTATTGTAGCTGCATGTACTGAGTTGCCCCTGGCCTATGACGCTTCTGATCTGCCTGAAGAGGGAATGATTTCAAGCCTCGGAGCTTTAACAGAGGCCTGTTTGCGAGAGCTTTATAGCGAGAATAAATAGATAGTCGATTTCGATAAAAAATGAAAAAGAAGCCCCTGACACAGGCGTGTTGGGGGCTTCCCTTGCAGAAATTTCTTTCCCAATCATAAACAATGGTAATGATAGGAGCCTAGTCTTTGTTGTGTTTTCCTAACCCCTTGCTTTCTCTCTCTTTATTTAGGGATCCGGACTTTAACTGTTTTGAGAGGATTTACAACTTGGCTGATGTGCAGATCGCAGGCAATGCTTGCAAACATATACGCCCGTTCCCACGTCATTCCTCTCTTTTCGCAAATGAGGGTCACAGCTTCGTCTAGCGCTATGCGAGTGGCCTCTTCCAAAGTTTGGGCGCTGGCCAGAACAAAGTAGGCATCTTTATTTTCTAATAGGGGGGTGATGAGCCTCCTGCCCTTTTCCAGTTCTACAGTGAGGGTCACTTCCCCTCTAATTTCTACTCCCGTTCCACAGACTTCTCCATCCCCCATAATGGCATGGAGGTCGCCGAGAGCAAGTTTTCCTCCGGGGACATATACTGGAAGCCGTAAAGTAGCCCCCTCAGTCATCTGAATAGTGTCTAGATTCCCGCCATGTGTGCCAGGGATACCACAGGCTATTTCTCCTTCTGCGGGAGCTACTCCAATAACGCCTATCATGGGGCGAAGAGGTAGTTCCAGACCGCAGAAGTGCCCTTTCCCCTTTTGAATAGAGACGATTTCTGTATGGCTTCCTGTAACTTTATCTCCCAGAGGCCCCCATCCAGGGAAGAGTTCCACTACTCCTTGCGTGTCCAGTTCTATCTTTTCTATTCGGATTACAAGCACATCTCCAGGTTCTGCCCCCTCTATCCATATGGGGCCGGTAGCTGGATTGACAATGGAGTAGTCAAAGTCAGAGGAAAGGCGGTGTTCCGGCAGTGTAATCTTATGGCTGAAACAGTCTTCTGTTTCAAATACAATTCGGTCACCAGGCTGAACGTGCTTTACGGCTTCATGAGAGTTCGACATGGCATAGATGACCTGATCTCTTTTAATATGATGTTCCATATCTTTTATTGCCCTCCTTTTTTAGGGGGATTGAGTATGTTCCATACTTCTCGACCGTTCATAAGGCCTCGAGGCTTGAAGATCATAATGATCACTAAAAGCACTGCCATTAAAACGTTTACGAGGCCAAAAACAGGCGGAATAGAGAGCCCCATACATGTAAAACCTTCCTGGAGCGGAGCTAATAGCTCTGTTCCGATAGTAAGAATAGCTGTCCCGATAAGAGGGCCTGAGATAGTTCCAATGCCCCCTATAGCGAGCATGGCCACTAACTGGAAAACATAGACAAGACTAAAAGCCTTGGGGTTCATGGTGAGGACAAGATGTACCCATAAAGCGGCACCAATGCCCGTAATGAAACTTCCAATGGCGAAAGACATTATTTTATATCGTACTACGGGAACACCCATGACGCTCGCGAGTTCCTGATCCTTTGATATGGCAATTAATCCACGACCGAAACGAGAGTTGACGAGGCGATGGGTGGCGTAAATAACCACAAGAAGGATACCATAGGCCCACCATATGTTGGTGAAGGCGGGAATATTTCGAAGCCCCATGTCTCCGTGAGTAATCCCGCGCAGATTTTCTGCCAAGTTCCCCATAACGATATTAATTCCCATAGAAGCGAGAATAAAATACTGTCCTTCGAGACGGAAAGCGGGGAGTAATAATATAACGCTGGCTATAACCGCTAAAATTCCTGCGATGAGAAGGGCCAGGGGAAAGGCTACCTGAATTTGTTCCAGCCAAAGAGGAAGGTGAAGCACTGCTTTTTTATAGGCTGGAGGCAGAGTCAGGATAGCTGTGGCATAGCCGGCTACCATCATGGTTCCGCCGAATCCGAGAGAGAATATGTTTGTATAGCCATTAGTGATGTTGACCCCTAGAGCAACGATACAGGTAACGGCCAGTAAAATAACTAGTCGAAGGTAGTATCCCCTCAGAAATGTGTTGGCGAGGAGGAGAAGGATGCCGAGAAGGATCAACGAACCGAGGATAGTTGTAGTTTTCTTATTCATGTCTTCGCCCCCTACTCTATCTTAATGTTAGGTCTAAAGAGACCAGATGGTTTGATGAAGAGAATCAAAAAGAGAAGTGCCCACACAAAGAGTGGACGTATCGCTGACCATGCAGGAGGAAGAAAGGCAACGAAAAGCACCTCTCCGAGGCCTATAATGTACCCTGCGATAGCGGCTCCAGGTATGTTGCCGATGCCTCCCAGAACTGCGGCTATAAAACCGTTGAGACCGATAATATACCCCATGCTCGGATTCACAATTCCAAAGCTGATTCCATAGGATACTGCCGATATGCCCGCAAGCCCTGATCCGATAATGAAAGCCAAAAGCACCAATGTCGCGCTATTGACGCCTACAAGCATTGCTGCGTTGGGGTCATAGGCGATAGCTCGCATGGCTGTCCCGACCTTGGTATATTTTATAAAGAGAGTGACAGAGATCAGGAGTATGCCGGTTATGGCGAGGATCCAGAGGTCTTTCACATTGAGGAACAATCCGCTTTTCGTGACGATAATACCCTCAAGAAATTCTGGGGTGGGAAAGGCTCTCCGTCCATCGCCGAAGATCATAACGAAGATATTTCGAAGTCCGAGAGATGCTCCGAAAGAGGCAATGAAGACGGTGAGGACCTCGGGGCTTTTTTTCAAACAGGGGCCGTAAACCAGCTTTTCGATGAGGAGTCCGGCTAGTACGGCTCCCCCTATGGCTCCTATGAGCCCTGTCCAGAAGGAGGCGGCAGCATTCATAATCAAAAGATAGGAGCAGAAAGCTCCGATCATGAATATCTCTCCATGGGCAAAGTTTATAAGCCCCAAGATTCCGTATATCATAGTGTAGCCAATGGCTAGAAGGGCTAAAATACTGCCATAGGAAAGGCCGTTAATAAGCTGCTGAAAAAAGTAGAGCACACCCATAATGTTATCTCACCCCCAGATAGGTTTCTTCTACGTAGGAATCTTTTGCAAGGCTGGCGCTATCGCCAGATAAGTGTATTTGCCCGCTTTCCATAACATAGGCCCGGGAGGATATTTCGAGGGCGAGTCGTACATTTTGCTCCACAAGCAGGATTGATGATCCCTGCTGGCTGATTTCCTCTATCTTTTCGTAGATCTGATCCACTACAACTGGTGCAAGGCCGAGGGATGGCTCGTCGAGAAGAAGCAGTTGGGGTCTGGTCATAACCGCTCTTCCTATAGCCAGCATTTGTTGTTCCCCTCCGCTGAGAGATTCTGCCAGCTGATCTCGCCGGTCCCAGAGTTTGGGAAACAGTTGGTAGACCCATTCCAGCTGTTCTTGATACAACGCCTTTTCTTTGAGAAGGTACCCTCCCATTTTTAGATTTTCATAGACAGAGAGGTTCCCGAAAATATTACGGCCTTCAGGGGAACATCCGATGCCGAGAGGTACTATCTTATAGGGAGGTAAAGATGTGATGTCTTTGCCTTTGTAGAGAATAGTACCTTTTGTTACGGAAAGTTCACCGGTAATACATCGAATGGTCGTAGTTTTTCCTGCCCCGTTAGGTCCTACAAGGGCTACAACCTCTCCTTCTTTTACCTCCAGGTTAATGTCGTGAAGGACTTCGGCCTTTCCATAGCCTGCAATAATGTGATTGAGCTTTAACATGCTGCTTCCCCCTTCTTTTCGGCACAGACAGCCTGCTTTTTCCAAGCTTTTTGCCCGAGATAGGCAGTGATAACCTTCTCGTTGTTTTGAACTTCAGAGGGGGTTCCTTGAGCAATGAGAGCACCTTGGTTCATTACAATGATCCGCTCACTAATTCCCATAACCACTTTCATGTTGTGTTCTACAATAATAATGCCCATTGGGGATTCCGAATGAATCATGCGGATAATGCGAATTATTTCGTCGGCCTCAGCAGGGTTAAGACCGGCAGCTGGCTCGTCAAGAAGAAGCACTTTGGGCTCGAAGAGGAGAGCTCGGGCCAATTCTGCCTTCTTTTGAATACCGTAAGGCAGGTCGTCTATGACAGTGGCGGCATATTGGTCCATATTCAACAGCCCAAGGACGTGATGTATTTTCTCTTCTATTCGCTTTTCCTCTTTTTTATATTTTGAAGTGAAGAAAAAAGCGTCTTTGAAGCTATAGCGCAAAGAGAGATGAAAGGCGATTTTCATATTCTCCAGAAGGGATAGTCCCTTCATGAGCCGAAGGTTTTGAAAAGTGCGCACGATGCCTTTGGCCGTAATGCGGTGAGGTGGATTGTTGGTTATATTTTCTCCATCGAGTTCTACTGTCCCCGATGTAACTTTCAGGACTCCGGTAAGAAGGTTGAATACTGTGGTTTTACCGGCTCCGTTGGGACCGATGAGGCCTAAAAGCTCCCCCTGCTCAAGTTGGAAGCTTAGACTGTCCACAGCTCGAAGTCCGCCAAAGCTTTTTGTCAAATTTTGAACGTTCAGCATACCATCAGCTCCAGACGTATTATGAATAGGCAGAGGCTGTGTTCCAGCCTCTGCCAGAGATGTTTTTATAGATCTTCCGGGTAGATGATGTCTTTATAGACTCTCTGTCCGCCCTTGAACTCTTTAAAGACGACTGGTTTCAGAGGAACTCTCGGATACTTCACCATTTGGGGATCTGGATACGAAATGGGCATGGTGGTTTTTACGAACTTGTGGCTTTGAATTGTATCTCTCAAAGCTACTCTCTGTTCTTCAAGAGACATGGAATCCCATTTTTCTTTCCCGATGGTTTCAATGGATTCCAGCATAATATTGACGGCGTCGAAACCGAGGCACTCAAAAGCGCCGGGCTCGTTGTTGTATTCCGCTCTGTAAGCCTCCACAAATTTCTTGGCATTTTCCGTAAGAGGATATTCTGCTGCAAAGTGGGTAGAGACAATGGCACCCTCTATAGAGGGTCCACCTACCTCTACAACGCTCTGGTCGTCAGCACCGTCGGTAAGAACTATAGGAAGCTTGATGCCGAGTTTTTCTGCCTGTTTTGCGATAATAGGCCCATCTTGTGGGAATGGGGGTGTAATAACGATGCCTTCAATCTTTTCTTTCTCTATGACTGTTTTTAGGCGAGTGAGCTGGGCCGTAAAGTTTACGTCGCCAGTTTGATAGATTTCCTGATGTGCAATCGCCGCGTCATCTTTGGTGTAGGCTTTGAAAGCATCCATAAAGAAATTTGAGAGGTCGGTACTATAAGCGCTGGCATTGTCCCAAATAACAGCTACTTTTTTCCATCCCAGGGTATGGGCGCAATATTTAGCTACAGCTTGCCCCTGATAGTTATCTCCAAAGGGAGTCATGAAGATAAAATCTCCAATGCTGGGAATAGTTGGCGTTGTAGCCGTACCGTCAAGGAACACGGTTTTCCCTTCTTGGAAAATGGGGCCGGCAGCAGATACAAGAGAGTCATCGGTCAGTCCACACGCAGCTATTACTTTGCTCTCTTCCACCAAACGGATAGCGGCATTTGAAATAACCGTGGTGTCGCTCTGTCCGTCAATGTTTTTGAGCTCTAGTTTATGACCGATAACACCTCCTTGCTCGTTAGCAAGTTTTACAGCAAGCTGAGTTCCGCGAAGGCCGGCTTGCCCCAAGGGAGCTGCAATCCCTACCTGGCTCCATATAGAGCCAATGACAATGGGACCTTCCTCTGCACTGGCTATAGTTGCCGATGCGACAAAAAACGTGAGAACAAAGAATAGCGACAAAATCTTGCGAATGTTTCTTCCCTTCATACTGAATGCACCTCCATGAGAGTATGTGTGTATAGCTTATGACATAGCTTTTGCTGACGTCGCCCAGCAAAACTTTTTATTGGTAAACAGAAAAATAATTTAGAGTGCTTACATACGAGAAACTTTTGTTATGAAACAACACAGTAAAACTCGTAATTTATTAGAAAGACTCTTTAACGTTATAAAGTAAAAACAGGAACTATCGGGTTGATGTTGACAGAGAGACACACGTGCTTGTTGTGCACGTGCATGTGGTAGTGTGAGTAGTAGTTGTTGAAAGAGAGAGCTGGATAAATGAAGTTGTTGCTAATTTGAAAGAGGAAAAACAATCTTGGGAAACCAGTAGAGGGTGAACACAAAAATTCCACAGCTTCTTCTGTAGCGATTTCTGCTGCGAAAACACGCTTAACATGCTGGGAAAGGCTATATCCGCTGCTTGTAAAAGACAGAACCAGCGCTGCATTGAAAAAACCTCGCTTTCAAAATGAAGTTATATTGAGAATAAGAGTCAAAAACATAAAAAATAAATTCCCAACTTTTAAATATACATACAGTATAAATAAGGAAGACGTTTTGTCAAATTTAAACACTTTCGTTTGCGAAGCATATGCTTCTTGAAGTTTCTAGAAAGAGTTTTTATTGTGGTTCTTATGGTAGAATGAAAAAACATTTTGGCAGAGTAGGCGACTTTGCGTTAAGTGCTTAGGGATGGGACGTTGCCCTGAGACGAAAAGCTTTCACCAGCTTGCGGTAGGCCGCCGCGTTCGCTGTCACATCGATACGTTACTCCTTTGATGTGGCAGACCTGCCCGTAAAGGAGGCGTTTGCTTTTGAAAAAACAGCAAGGTAATTTGTTTAAGTATCACTCTTCAACTCGTGAGATTGTCTATATCTCTCTCCTCGTAGCTTTGAATATTGTACTAACCCGTATTGCGAGTATTCGAGTTCCCATGGCTGGTGTGGAAATGGTGCGAATCGGTTTTGGCGCGTTGCCTGTTGTCTTTGCTGGAATCTATATGGGACCTCGTGCCGGAGGGATTGTAGGGGCACTGGGGGACGCTATTGGATTCTGGATCAATCCTATGGGGCCGTATATGCCCCATTTCACTCTCACAGCAGCACTTACAGGAATTATCCCGCCTCTGGTCTTGAAGTGTTTTAATACCAAGGGAGACTACACCTTCTGGCAGCTTCTTGTGGGGATGGCTGTGGGGCAGACCATCACGGCGGTGTTGTTGGTTCCCTATTTTATGCAGTCTCTTTATGGAGTGCCAATGATAGTTACTATGATTCCTCGTATCCAAACTCAGGTGATTCAGGTCCCCCTTTATGCTTTTTTGGTGAAGAGTATAGCGAGAAGAGTGTCTATTGCCTTTGGTTAAAAAATGAAGGCTTGAGACAAGGAGTCAGTTAAAAAAACGTCCATTTGATCGTGAAAAGAGCCGTTTTAAAAAACGGCTCTTTTTTTGTGGGAAAGTGGATGCATTATACGAACCCAAATATATTTAATGTTTAAAAGAAAGATGATATACAATAGTTGTAAAATTTAAACCTTTTGGGGGGAGGGGAAATAATATTGACCATTCGAAAAAAACTGTTAGGCGTCAGTATTTGTGTCCTTATTCTCTTTTCCATGGCGCTGTTTGTCGTGAACAGAAGAAGTGAGCGTTTTTTTGTTCGTTACCTTGAAGCATCTGGTATGGAGATCATCGCGGCTGATGCTCAAATTGTGGGATCTTTTTTTGAGAAATACGAGAATTTTATGGATGCGGCAGCCTCTGCTGCAGAGCAATCTTATCGCCTTGATTCTATTTTAAAGCCTGCTTTGGAAGAGATGACGAAGAAAATGGCAAAGGATGGAGTTATGGCGGTGTATTTGGGGACGGAAGATGACGGGCGTTTTATTGTAGGTGGCGATTGGGTTCCGCCAGATGGGTGGGATCCTCGCGAAAGGCCGTGGTACAAGCAGGCATTGGAAGAAAAAAATACTATTTTTACCCGCCCATACATTGATTCTATCACTGGCAATGTAGTGACTACAGCGGCAACTCCAGTCTATGAGGGACCTAAATTAATCGGGGTTGTTGGATGTGATGTCGACATTTCTACTTTAAGTGATTTTGTTGCTGGCTTGAAAATTGCGGGGGAGGGGTCGGGTTTTCTCTTAACCCCTGAAGGATTGGTGATGGCAAGTTTTCATAAAGAAGATGTTATGAAGGCCAATATGGCGACTCATCTTCAATTTCCCCAATCTCTTCGAGATATAGCCAATCGCATGATTAACGGGAGCTCTGGAATGGATAAGTTTATACAGGATGGAGTGGAGCAGTACGCATTTTTTGCCCCCACCCGCCATGGTTTTTCATTGGGCATTACCTTCCCCACATCGACGATAAAAACTCAAGTCGGAGCTATTACTCGTCAGCTACTTTATATTGCTGGCGGTATTTTTTTGCTTCTTTTGCTTGTTTTAAGGTGGATTTCTGTGGGGATCAACCGTTCTGTAGATATGTTGACATCTGATGTAAAGAAATTAGGTCAGAAAAACCTGGCTATTCGGTGCCTCACAAAAGGGAATGATGAGATGAGCATGATTGCCATGGAGTTAAACAAGATGGTGGACTCGTTGGGGAATGCTATGACTATAGGTCGCCGCCAGGCTCGACAAACTTTAGATAGTTCACAGACTCTTGGTGCCCTTTCCGAGGAGACATCTGCTTCCATGGAAGAAGTGAAAGCTTCTGTAGATGAGGCAGAGCAAGCCATTCACTCTATCCTTCAGGCGGCTACTTCCGTTTCAAAAGTGGTTCACTCTTCGGAAGAGACAGCTCAAGATGTGGCAAAAGAAACCCAACAGATAGCGTCGTTGACAGAACAGGCGGCATCTCTTACTGAAAAAGTGAGAGGGTTAAGTTCTTCTGTTGTGCAAAATATAGATAATGCAGTGCATCAGGCAAGGGTGAATGGTGAAGCTTCACGTCAGTTATTAGATTCTATTGGCAAAGTAAAAATTTTTGTGGAAACTATCACTAAAATTGCTGATCAGACAAACCTTTTAGCGTTGAATGCTGCTATAGAAGCGGCTAGAGCAGGGGAGGCCGGTCGTGGGTTCGCTGTTGTGGCTGAAGAGGTCCGAAAACTCGCAGAAGAATCTGCAGAGGCGGCTCAGCAAGTTCGCTCCATTACCGATGTAATAGTGGCTGATACTGGCAGGACAAATGATGCTGCAGAAGCGATGGTGGGCATTCTTCAAGAGGCATCTCAGCGTATAGAGGGAACCCAGACAGCTGTAGGGGAGACAAGCGCTATGCTGCCTCAGATTAACGAAGCAGTGCAGAATATAGTGACATTGTCTCACGGCCAGGCAACAGAGGCCCAAAATCTAAGGCAGAGTACTGACGAATCTACCCGGCGTATCCAGGAACTGCTGGAAACTGTCCATCAGATCAGTCAAGCCTTTGAAGATACAGCTCGGGCAGGGGAACAATTGGCTGTAGAAGCTCAGAAGTTGTCTTCTCAGGCAGAAGAGACTCAGAACATTATGGAAGAATTTAAATTGGAAGATCAGAAGGGGCTTATGGTTCAAGCGTAGGTATTGTTTAAAATGCCCGCGCAGTCTCTGCAATGAAGTCTCGGTATGCGTATGCCCCAAGCGCAGGTTCCGTTTAAGATATCCTGCGTGGTTGCCGCAACGAGGGCTCTACATACGTATGGTTCGAGCGCACGTGCTGTTTAGAAATGTCTCTGAGCCTTGTCTCCTCTAATAGACAAGGCTCAGAGATTTTTATATGCTTAATTTTTTTGAGTGGGGAGCTTTATTTCAAATAGTGTTTTTTCTCCATTCGCCGTGACGAGAGCTATATTTCCTCCATGGGCTGTAAGAATTCTTTTGGCAATAGCTAATCCAAGACCATACCCACCAGAGCCCCATTGTCCTCTAGCTCTGTGAGAGTCGCCACGGCGAAATCGTTCGAAGATGAAAGCGGCAGTTTCCTGGGAAATTCCAATGCCGTTATCTTCTATCTGAAGAATCCACCATCCTTCTTGATGGGAAAGAGAGACAGAGATCTCCCCTCCTTTTTCTGTCCCGAATTTCTCTCGAACATATTTTATAGCGTTATCAAGAATGTTTCGGATGGCTCGAGAGAGATCCTGTGCTCGCCCCATTATCAACGCCCTTTCGGGGAGATCTGTTTGTATGGAGATATATTCGGCTAATGGATGATTTCGGCCTTCTTCTGTGAGAGATTGAAGGAGGCGAGAAAGGTCCAATTCTTCCTCCTTTTCTGAGGGGGGCTCGCTTTCCAGCCGAGAGAGGAGGAGCAGATCGTCCACAAGGCTGGTCATGCGCTCCTGTTGATGAATAATGGAATCGAGATAGCGTCCTATTTCTTCGTTTTGTTCGTACTCTTCCTGTAAAAATTCAGCGGTAGCACGAATAGTGGTAAGGGGGGTCTGAAGCTCATGTCCCGCATCGGCAATAAAATCTCGTCGAGCCTGCTCAAGTCGAATTTCCTCTGTAAGGTCGGCAATAACCAGGAGCGGACCACTGCCAGTTTGACGAGCATAAATGCTTAAATGGCGGCCTTCTTGTTCGGGCATTTCTGCTTTAATTGTCTGTTCTTTTCCTTCTTTTGCCTCTTGGAGCAGGGGGTACAGTTCCGCCAACGTGAGAAAACGTTCTATAGGTTGGCCTGGAGTCATAGTGGTTCTGATCCCCAGCAATGTTTGGGCTATAGTGTTGGAATAGCGAAGCCGGTTGTCATTATCGAGGAGAATGACTCCTACAGGCAAGGCTGCGATAATACGAGAAAGAGTGTCTCTCTCTTTCCCAAGGTCTTCCAGAGCGTTTTTTAGACGAGACGACATTGTTTGCAGAGATTCGGAAAGACGTTGAAGTTCCGGATCTGCCATGAGAGGAAAACGGACATCTTTGTCCTCTGAAATAGTATGTGCTGTTGCAATAATACGTTCCAGAGGAGTGAAAAAACGTCGGACGATCCAGAAACCAACCATAATAATCAGAAAGGCAATGATGATAATATACGAGAGAAATTGCAGTTTGGCCTGAAAAATTGTTTCTTTGAGGGTTGTAAGAGGATAGGCCATGCGTATGAAGTATGTTTTGTCGTTGAAGAAAAATTTTCGTGCCAGATAGACCATATAGGCCTTGAGAGAATGGCTGTAACGAGTGGTGCTGCCTAGCCCCTCTTTAGTTGCCTGACGTATTTCCGGTCTTCCTTTATGGTTATCAAGGGTTTCCGCATCTGTTGCGCTATCGAGGATTACCCGCCCATCCTGGTTGATAATAGAGATGCGGCTTCCGAAAATATCCGACCACTGTTGAAGGTTTCGTTGAAAGGCGGAGTATCCGTTATCTTCTATTACTTGTGTTATGGCGGCGGTATGTCTCGACAGCCTGTCTATGGCATCAGAAATAAGCCGCTCTTTCATAATGCTCGAAACAAGAAACCAGCTTATTATGAAAGCCAAAACGGTGACGAGGGTAAGCACCGCGGTTACTTTTCCCTTGAGGGTGTTCATGATTGTTTCTCCCAGGTGAGGCGATAGCCGCGGCTTCGAAGGGTCTGTATAGTGAGGGCGGGTTCTCTTCCGTCCTCGATTTTTTTACGAAGTCGTGAAATATGGACGTCTACAGTTCGCGTATCTCCTCCATAGAGGTTCCAAATCCGGCCGAGCATTTCGTCTCTGGAGACAGTGCGTCCAAAACGCCGGGCCAAGAGTTCGAGGATACGAAATTCTGTGGGGCTGAGGTCGAGAAGTGACTGCCGCAAGATTGCTGTCTGACTTTCGAAATCAAGAATCAAATCTCCTTCCTCCACTCTTTGTCGGCTCTCATCTGCTATTTGGACACGGCGCAAAATGGCCCCCACTCGAGCTGTTAATTCAGCAAGGGAAAAAGGCTTTTTAATATAATCATCTGCCCCGAGGTCTAGACCTTCCACTACGTCTGTTTCCTCTCGACGGGCGGTGAGCATAATAATGGGGATAGAGGCCGTTTCTTTGTTGCTTTTCAGACGACGACAGACTTCCCACCCATCCATTCGAGGAAGCATGAGGTCAAGGATAATAAGATCTGGCTTGGCTGTAAAAGCCATATCAAGAGCCGTATCTCCGTCTGCGGCATTAAGGGTGTCATATCCACGGCGTTTTAAGGCTTGAGAAACTATTTCTTGAATTCCTTTCTCATCATCTACTACAAGAATACGCTGTCCATTCACCCTTATCGCTCCTTTGGCCTGCGGTATGTGGAGGCTTTAACGGTCTTCCCGGTAATAATGTAAATGACCCGTTCTGCTATATTCGTAATGTGATCTCCTGCTCGCTCCAGAGTTCTCGCCACGTTGAGAAGTAGCGTTGCCTGCTCTATACGTTGGGGGCGTTCCATCATGAGCAGAAGTAATTCGCGCATAATCTGTTTTTCAAGGTCGTCAATAAGGTCGTCTAAAGGGAAAACGCGAATAGCCGTAGCTTCGTTTTTAGATTCCAAGGCTTCTAAGGTCTTTTCCAACATTTCAGAGAGAATGTCTACCATTCGGGGGATATCGATGAGAGGCTTCATAAGCTCTTTATCGGCTACTTCAATGGCGGCTTTTGCGATGTTGGTGGCATAATCTCCTACTCTTTCCAGGTCTACCGCCATGTGCATAATGGAAGAAACAGCACGTAAATCTTCTCCGAGTGGCTGAAAACGAGCAGTGAATTGCATGCAAGCCATATCAAGTTCTGCTGCGAGATCATCTATTGCGTCATCTCGGTTAATAATTTCGCGAGCCACGGCTGCGTTCTGATTCTTTAGAGCCCAAACAGATCTGGTGAGAGATTCTTCAGACATTTTCCCCAGTCGAGTGAGCATTCGTATAAGTTCTGTAAGATCCGTTTCGAGTTGTCTTCTTGTATTGATTTGATCCATAGACTTGTCACTTCCTTCCAGAAAAGATCAGATTCCTTTTAGCCGAATCGACCGGTGATGTAGTCTTCTGTGCGTTTATCCTCTGGCGATGTGAAGAGTTTGGGGGTCTTCCCGTATTCTACAAGATCCCCTGTAAGAAAAAATGCAGTGTAATCCGATATTCGAGCGGCTTGCTGCATATTATGCGTCACAATAATGACAGTGTATCTTTCTTTGAGGGTTCGTACAAGTTCCTCGATACGGGCTGTGGCCATGGGATCGAGAGCGCTTGTGGGTTCGTCCATGAGGAGAACGTCAGGTTCTGTGGCAATGGCCCGGGCAATGCAGAGACGCTGTTGTTGGCCTCCAGAAAGGCCGAGTCCAGATGTTTTTAATTTGTCTTTTACCTCAGCCCAGAGAGCGGCTCCGCGAAGACTTTGTTCTACTATTTCGTCAAGATGATCTCTGTTTTTTACTCCATGGATGCGAGGACCGTAAGCCACATTATCGTAAATAGACATGGGGAAAGGGTTAGGTTTCTGAAACACCATTCCTACCCGGCGTCGAAGAGCTATGACGTCAGTGTCGCCTGAGTATATATTGGTATTATCCAGATAGATTTGTCCCTCAATTCTAGCTTCGGCTATAAAATCGTTCATTCGATTGAGGCAGCGAAGGAAGCTGCTTTTCCCGCATCCAGAGGGGCCGATAAGGGCTGTAACGGTCTTCCCATATATTTCCATATTGATATTTTTTAAAACTTTATAGTCACCGTAGTAAAGGTTTAAATCTGAAACAATAAGTTGAGGTCTATTCATGGATACCGACTCCTTGTCCATAAACTATTGCCCCCTTTGTCTGAGGCGGGCTCGCATCATGACTCCCACAGCACTCATTCCGAGAACAAGGGCTAAGAGGACAAGCACTGTTCCGTACTGGATGGGGCGAGTGAGTGTAATATCTGTCCCTTCTGTAGCGAGAACCATAATGTGATAAGGCAGAGCCATGACTTCATCGAAAAGACTTTGGGCCACGTTAGGCGTGAAATAGGCGGCTCCGGTAAAAATAATGGGAGCTGTTTCTCCGGCGACCCGCCCAATACTGAGTATGGCCCCTGTAATAATTGTGGACGAAGCAGCTGGGAAAACAACCTTTCTGATGGTTTGCCACTTAGTGGCCCCGAGAGCGTATGAAGCTTCTCGGAAGTCTTTGGGTACTGCCTGAAAGGCTTGTTCTGACGCAGTAACAATAAGAGGCAAGGCCAAGCATCCAAGAGTGAGGCCTGCTGAGAGCAATGATGAGCCGAAACCTAGAAGAATAACGAAGAGAGAGAGGCCGAAGAGGCCAAAAACAACAGATGGAACTCCAGCGAGGGAACGGATAGCCAGACGAATCAGAAATGTAAATTTATTTTTCTTCGAGTATTCCGATAGATAAAGGCCTGTTGCGATTCCTACCGGCAGAGCAAAAAGCATAGAGACAACCACTAACTGTAACGTGCCTATAAGGGGGGTACTGATGCCTCCTCGAGTCATATTTTCCCTTGGGGGTTCCGTTATAAACTCCCAGGAGAGGGCCTGAACTCCATTTACAAAAATAAAAGCAATGATGGAGAGAAGTAAAATTACCATAGTCGTAATGGAACTCCAGAGAAGAAGAGTCATGAATGTGTTGGAGAGTTTTCGACGATTCATGAAGCCTGCACCTTCCTCTTATTCTCTATCCAGCTCGAGAGAATATTAATGGCCAGCGTGATACACAATAAAATAAGGCCGGCAAAAAAAAGAGCATGGTAGTGCGGTGAACCCACAGGAGTTTCTCCCATTTCTGCGGCTATTGTGGATGTGAGGGGCCTTACGGGGTCAAAAAGTGATAGGGGGACAAGAGCTGCTCCTCCAGCGGCCATGAGAACTACCATGGTTTCACCCATGCCTCTCATAATGCCTAAAAGACATGCTGATAGAATGCCGGGAAGGGCTGCGGGAAAAACCACTTTGCTGATAGTTTCCCAACGGGTGGCTCCTAATGCGAAAGAAGCATCTCGAAGTTCTTTTGGAACTGCGGAAAGGGCTTCTTCCGCAAGTGACCCTACAATAGGGATAATGAGGATCCCCAATAAGAGAGAGGCATTGAAAAGGTTAAGACCGGAAAGGATATTGAACCGTTCCTGAAGCCACGGAGCTATAACCACCATACCCAGAAAGCCCAAAATAATGGATGGAAGGAAACCAAGAAGCTCAAGGATGGGTTTTAGAAAAGAACGGGCTCTCTGCGAGGCTATTTCTGAAATAAAAATGGCGATAAAAAGACTTATAGGGAGAGCCAACACGGATGAAAGAATAGTAACGGTGATAGTCCCTACAATGAGAGATAGCATACCTAAGGCTGGGGGAGTTTCTGTGGGATACCAGTCTGTTCCCGTAAGAATTCCTTTGAGTGAGACTGATTTTAATACAGGAAGTCCTTCCTTGATCAGGAAGAACAGAATAAATAGCATAATAAAAATGCCTATAGAGGAGACGACGGCTATAACCATAAAAGGTATATTTTCTTTTTTCATGTACATCACATATCCTCTTTTTCTATAAGTAGTAGTGTCCATGTTTCCTTTCCTAACACATGTTTCTCGTTTTCTCTCTTAATCATTAATCAGTAGAACAAATACGCTCCTTCCTCCCTATACTTTAGCGAGCAGGAATTCGCCCATGGGAGGATGGGCGAATTCCTTGAAGGGGGGCTTCTAGGTTCTGGTAGCCCGGTTCCTAGGAGGTTGTTTCGCTATTGCTGATTTTGCGCTTTATTTAGTATCGAAGGGGGACAAATCCCGATTCGGCGACGATTTTCTGCCCCTCGCTGCTGAGTACGAAGTTGATGAAGTTGAGTGAGGCTCCTTCTGGCCAGCCGCGAGTGAACATGTAGAGGTACCTTGAGATGGGGTAGGTTCCGTCAAGAGCGTTTTCTATTGTCCCGGCTATTTCGTTAACGCGTATACTCCTTACCGAGTTGTTGAGATATCCAAGGCCGATATATCCAATGGCGTTTGGGTTTTTAGCTACAGTCTGCACCATTGCTCCGTTTGAAGCGACGACAAGGGCTCTTTTGTCCACTCTCTCCTTGTGAAGCACTTTCTCTTCCCATGTTTCGTAGGTTCCGGAACTCGTGTCCCGGCTTACGACGGCAATAGGCTTATCTGGTCCGCCGAGTTCCTTCCAGTTCTTGATGTCTCCCGTATATATTTTTTTCAGCTGTTCAATAGTAAAGTTTTCTAGCGGGTTTGAGGGGTGAACGATAGGTATGAGCGCATCCATAGCTATGGCGAAAGGTACAGGATAGGCTCCTTTTTCTACAGCGGCCTTTACTTCTTCATTTTTAATGAATCTGGAGGAGTTTGCTACGTCAGTAGTGCCATCAATAATGGCTTTGATGCCGTTTCCACTCCCTCCACCTGAGACCGTTATGCTTACGTCAGGATGACTTGACATGTATTTCTCCGCTGCGGATTGGGCGATGGGAAGAACAGTGGTAGAACCTTTGAGCACTAGCTCTGTTGCGAAAGCGACACCGCTCATGAAAAACGCGGTTAAAAGTCCTATGACGACACCTGCTTTTTTCATTTTCAGAAGACCTCCTTATGTTCTCGTCAAGATTTTGTTTTGACAGTTCATAGTATAGAGGCCTGATGTAACAGAGGTATTTCATCATTGTAACAAGAATGTAAAAGTGAAACGCCATATAAATTTCTCGAGTAGACGCGATAAAACTTATCAAGAGCCAGCTTGAGCCCCGATACAGATGGCTAGGATAAAGAACGCTAGCTTTGAACAGGAGCGCTCGGCAAAAGATTATGTAGGGGCGCTTGGGTGGAGTATGGCAAGAGGATACATTAAAGAGCAAGAAGAGAAGATGAAGGGGAAATAAACCCATATATTACGTTTATACTTTCACTTTCCTTTAAAAGCAAGAGGATACACTTCATCTTATTGCTTTTTAGGGAAGAACATGGCTTAATATAAAGAAGTAATTGCGGTTCGCATTACGGTTAGGTTATCCGGAATGCGGAATAGGAGGATGTCTGCATGGGAAATATCCGTGGATTAAAATTAGGATGCAATGATTCTGTTGCAGCTCTAACGGAGGATGGAGCAAAGGGGGATACCCTACGCCTTTTGGATGGTTTTCAAATAGAGTTGAAAGAAAATATTCCTGCAGGTCATAAGGTAGCTTTAACACAAATAGAATCGGGCGAGACAGTATTTAAATATGGCTGTTCTATAGGGCGAGCCATACAAAGGATTTATAAAGGTGGATGGATTCATACGCATAACCTTACCTCCGCCCTGGAAGTTGAATGGACGCCTCAATGGAAATATTGCTCCCCGTCATTGAAGACGAAAATTCCCCAACGATCCTTTATGGGGTATCGGCGAGGGAAATATGGAGTGGGCATACGAAATGAGCTATGGGTTATTCCCACTGTCAGCTGTATCAATGATTTGCTTCGAACCCTTATTCCTCGCTATAGTCCGGCTCCATGGATAGAAAACGTAAGAGTATTAGCACATCCCTATGGTTGCTCCCAGTTAGGCGACGATTTTGAATATACGCTTCGAGCCCTCTCCAGCTTGGCTTTTAATCCAAATGCCGCTGGTGTTTTATTTGTAGGCATGGGGTGTGAGAATCTCCAGATTTCCTACCTTAAAGAGCGTATGTCACATCACCCAAATGTGGCATATACCGTACTTCAAGATGAAGCTGATGACGAAAGGGCCCTTTTTCCCAGGCTTGATTTCCTCGCTGAAAACTCTGTTCGTACGCGAGCAGAATGCCCTCTTTCCGATCTTGTAGTAGGGGTGAAATGCGGGGGAAGCGATGCTTTTTCGAGCCTTACGGCGAACCCACTTGTAGGTCTTTTCACTGATTACCTCTCTTTCTGGGGGGGAACAACTTTAGCTACAGAAATTCCCGAAATGTTTGGGGCCGAAGAAGCAATTACATCTCGTATCGAGGAAGAATCAGTGTTTAACAGTTTTGTAGAGATGATCCATTGGTTTAAAAATTATTTTACTTCTTACAACCAACCTGTATACGAAAATCCTTCTCCAGGAAATAAAGTTGGTGGCATTACGACCCTCGAAGAAAAATCTTTGGGGGCTGTGGAAAAAACAGGGTCAGGACCTGTCACTGATGTTTTATGGTATGGCGAGAGAGCGACACGCCCAGGAGTTGCTATTGTTTTTAGCCCTGGGAACGATCCTGTTTCCGTAACATCTCTCGCCATAAGTGGTGCTGTTTTAACCCTTTTTACAACAGGTCGTGGAACTCCTTACAGTTCTGTGATTCCTTCCATAAAAATAGCGACAAATACCGCTCTCTACGAAAAAAAACACCGTTGGATTGATTTTAATGCAGGAAATCTCATCGAAGGCGAAGGTTGGGATAATGCGCTTTCTCGCCTTGTTACCATGGTGATTGACGTTGCCAATGGCCGATCTACTTGTAACGAACGTCTCAAAGTTGGGGAGATTGGTTTATTTAAAAACGGAGTCATTCTTTAAAAGAATACTCGAGAAGAAGGGGGATGGGGGAGGGGGAGAAAACGGCAATAGGTGTACTCGGTGACGTATGGGTTACGTTGGTGCATATTTAATACCGTTTAAGGAGGCTGTTTGGAGTGAATACGAAGCGTTTTATGCGTATAGCTATGCTGGCAACAATTTTAACGGTGGCTTTTTCAGGTTTTGCATTGGCGGCAACGACTCTCAAAATTGCCAACTACTTTCCTGTAGATCATCCAGCCAACCAAGTTCTTAATGATGTGTTTAAAGCGCAGATAGAAAGCAAGAGCAACGGGTCTCTTAAAGTCCAGATTTTCCCTAATAGCCAGCTCGGTGCAGAGCAGGAGTTTGTAGAGGGAGTTCAGTTGGGAACCATTGAGATGGCTCTGACAGGCAATCTTTGGGAGAATACGGTGGATCTTTTTAAATTACTTCAGCTCCCGTATATGTTTAACAGCTATGAGCATGCTGATGCTGTTTTTAATGGCCCTATAGGGGAGAAGATTTACGAAAGTCTTAAACCTCTGGGAGTTAAAATTCTTGGCGCTTTCCCGAGAGGATTCAGAGTTGTTTCTAATAATAAACAACCTATCAATTCCATTAAAGATTGTAAGGGTATTAAAATGCGGGTATGGCAGGGTGAAGTTATTATTAAACTAATGCAGGGCTTTGGGTTCAGCACAGTTGTTATGCCCATGAGCGAGGTCTTTACGGCTTTGCAGCAGGGAGTTGTACATGGACAGGATAACCCCTTGATGACCTCTTATTTCTCTGGCTGGTATGATGTGCAAAAGTATGTTGCTATGACCAACCATATTTTCGGTTTCCAGTATTTTGTTGTTAACCAAAAGGTTTGGGACAAACTTTCCGTAGAGGAACAGTCTATCGTTATGGATGCTACCAAAGCTTCCATTGCAGAAATTACCCGTCTAACGAAAGAACAGGAGAAAGATGTTCTTCAGAAGACTATCGACAAGGGCCTTGAAGTTACATACCCCGATTTGAAACCTTTTGTCGAAAGCGCCCAGCCTATTATTGCTAATTACATAAAAAGCTGTCCCGAGGCAGAACCTTTTGTTAATGAGATTCGAGAGATCGGGAAGCAATTCGAGAAATAGAATGCATCTGTTTTTTTAGCAGGGGGAGGCCTAAAGGGGCCTTCCCTTGCCATGAAATAAAGATCAAAGCCCGTGGTTTGAATTATTAGGTGAGAGGAGCTTGTTCTCATATGAAAAAAATGGCCATGGCTCTGTACGAGCTCATGTACCGTATTGCTGATGGACTTGCGATTACGATGCTAGTTGTTATGGTGTTATCTGTGTTTACGAACGTAATTTTCAGGTTCTTTTATATGGCTTTCCCGTGGGTGGATGAAGTCAGTCGTTTGGCTTTTGTGTGGATGTCTTTTATGGCGATAGCTTCGGGGTTGAGAATTGGTCTTCATCCAGCCTTCGATGCTTTATCGGAGCGATGTCAAGGCGTTAACGGAAAAATTTTACAGACGGCTATAGATGTCCTTATCGTTGTTTTTTTGCTTTTTCTTCTTAAGGGGGGCATTGATTATGTCTCTAAAGTCTATGTGCAAAAAACGTCAATACTGGTTATTTCTGTAGCGTGGCAATATGCAGCAGTACCGGTAGCCACTATTATGATGCTGTTAGAGATGGCCCGTCAGCTTGTTTGTATATGGGCGCCTGAAGAATTGGAGGAAGCCTAAGATGGGAGTGCTATTGGCTTTTCTTGGATCGTTGATGGGATTTACCATTGTTGGTGTTCCCATTGGTTTCGGTATTGGTTTAGCCGCGTTAATTCTGATGCTTGTTACTGGAACTTTGGAACCTATGGTTTTGGCTCGTCGGATGATAACTGGGGTTGATGTTTATACTCTTTTGGCTATCCCTTTCTTTATGTTGGCTGGGGAGATTATGAACAAAGCAGGTTTGGTTCACGATATCCTTATGTTCGCTAACGCCCTTGTTGGCCGCGTTCGTGGCGGATTGGCCTATGTTAATGTTATAGCGAGTATGCTTTTCGCAGGTATTAGCGGTTCCGCAGTTGCTGATGCGGCAGCCTTAGGGTCTCTTGAAATGCCTATGATGGAAAATGGAGGGTACGATAAGAACTTCTCCGCAGCTATTACAGCAGCATCATCAGTGATCGGCCCCATTATTCCGCCAAGTGTTCCCATGATTATCTTAGGGTCTATCGCGCAGATTTCCATCGCTAAGCTTTTCCTTGGCGGGGCTATTCCTGGAATACTGATTGGTATAGCTCTTTTGTTTGTATCGTACGTGATATCGAAGAAACGGAACTACCCACTCAGCGAAAAAGTTGGATTCAAGGAGTTTTTAGGAGTCTTTAAAAAGACTATTTGGGCATTGATTCTCCCCGTTATTATTCTTGGGGGGATTCTTGGGGGGATTTTTACTGCTACAGAGGCTGGCGCTGTGGCTGTAATTTATGCTGTGATTGTGTCTTATTTTCAGTATGACGTTAAGTGGTCGGCATATCCTGAAATTTTAAAGAGTGCTGCTTTGAATACTGGCGTTGTTATGCTGGTTTGTGCTTCTGCTATGGCTTTGACATGGTTTTTGGCTGTAGCTCAAGTTCCACAGCTCCTTACGAATGTTATTATGAATATAACTGAGAATAAGATGATGTTTTTGCTGATTCTCAATATCCTCCTCTTTTTGGTGGGGATGGTTATTGACCTCACTCCGGCCCTGTTTTTACTTGTTCCTATTCTCTTGCCCGTATGCCGGTCATATGGGATTGATGATATCCATTTTGGGATCATCATGGTAACAAACTTGTGCGTAGGGCTTATTACTCCTCCTGTCGGAACTGTTTTATATGTTACGAACTCTATTTCAAAAATTTCTTTAGGCGATCTCGTAAAATCTCTGTGGCCAATGTACATTGCTCTTTTTGTAGTGGTGTTGCTGGTAACGTACATTCCACAGTTAGTTTTATGGTTGCCTTCTTTTATGTAGTGGGAAGGTGAGAGAGGTGACGGTGTATGGCACAGAAAGATAAAGTGCTTGTATTGCAAAAGGCAATTTCAATTTTAGAAGATCTTTCGGACCGTAGTGAGCCAGCAGGTCTTACTGAAATTGCGAAAGCAACAGGGCTATCAAAAACAACAGCATATCGAATTCTTTCTACTCTGCAGGATAGCAATGTCCTTTTAAAAAACTCTCATGGGCGTTATCAAATAGGTCCGGTTGTGGTGAAGTGGTCAGCTGCCTATAATCGTCGGTCTGGGTTGCTTGAGATGTCGAGAGATGTTTTGGAAGGGATGCGAGACTATTCTGGAGAGACCATACACCTTTTTGTCTTTGAAAATGGTCGAGCCTACTATCTTGAAAAGCTTGAAAGCCCCAGCCCGTTAGTGATGCGTTCGCAGGTAGGAGTAGAGTTGCCTCTCTATAGTACAGCTGGCGGAAAGGCGATTCTCTTTGCCCTCCCCTCTAATCAACTTGATGACTATTTAGCAAAAAATGTTTTAGAGAGACGCACTCCGAATACAATAACAGATCCAGACAGACTTAAAGAGTTTCTAAAGCAATATAAATCTCTAGGATATAGCGAGGAGATACAAGAAAACGAGGAGGGCATTCGTTGTGTAGCAGCTCCGGTTGTAGATGGGAATGGATATCCTATTGGAGCTGTAAGCGTATCGGCACCTGCCTATCGATTCGATGATAAAAAAGCATCGGTAGTGGGACGAAAGCTGGCACAGGAAACGGCGAAGATTTCTTTGCGTATTAGTCGACGACATATGGAAGGAAACAAGGAGGCATAGCAAGTGGAGTATCTTCGAAAATATGAAGTCCTTTCTGCGGTTCAGGAACAGGGGATCGTAGGCATTATTCGTACAGAAAGTGTGGAAAAGGGAATAGAGATGGCAGATGCCATGTTTCATGGCGGCCTTAAGGCTATAGAAGTTTCTATGACGTTTCCAGGAGCTCTTGACATTATGCGTACAGCTGTAGAACGGCACAGAGATAATGACTGTTTTATTGGAGCTGGTACTGTGGTGGATGAAGCCACGGCTCGAATGTGTGTTGTAAATGGTGCCGAGTTTATAGTTTCTCAAAGTTTACATCAAGAGGTGGTTCAAACCTGTAATCGGTATGGCCTTCCAGCAATACCGGGCATTGGAACAGTTACAGAGCTCATGCGGGCTCTAGAGCTTGGTGTAGATGTAGTGAAAGCATTCCCAGGAAGTGTATTGGGGCCAAAATTTATCAAGGCAGTTCATGGCCCTGTTCCCTATGCTCATATCATGCCCGTAGGGGGAGTGTCTCTTGATAATTTGGAAGAATGGTTTAAAGCTGGAGCTTTTGCTGTTGGGCTTGGTAGCGCTTTAACAAAACCAGCGGGATCAGACGGAAGCTACGAAGCTGTTTGCGAGGCTACAGAAAAAGTTTTGAAAGAGATTGCCCGGATTCGAGGTTCTATGAAATAAGAAAGGAATGGTTTGTTATGGCGAAGTTTATTACATTTGGTGAAATTATGCTGCGGCTCACCCCGCCAGATCACGAAAAAATTTTACAGACGCCTCGCTTTGTTGCCACCTTTGGTGGTGCGGAGGCTAATGTAGCTGTGGCTCTTTCAAATTACGGAGAGGATGCGGCTTTTGTTACAGCTGTCCCAAAGAATCCTCTTGGAGATGGAGTGATGCATGAACTTCGCAGCTTCGGAGTGGACACTCGTTTTATACGTAGAAGCGGGGAAAGACTTGGGCTTTATTTTACGGAGACGGGGTCGTGTATGAGACCTTCAAAGGTTATTTATGATCGTTCTCATTCTGCCATTGCAGAGGTGAAACCTGGAGATTTTGATTGGGATGAGATTCTTGAAGAAGCTGCATGGTTTCACGTAACAGGCATTACTCCTGCTATTGCTGAGGGGACAGCAGCAGTAACCCTTGAAGCGCTGAAAAAATGCAAGGAGAAGGGAATTACTGTTTCTTGCGACTTGAACTATCGAAAAAAACTTTGGAAGTGGGGCAAGAAACCCCTTGAAGTTATGCCCGAACTTATGAAATATGTAGACGTGGTTATTGCCAATGAAGAGGATTGCCAGAAATGCCTGGGGATAGAGGCAGATATTGATGTAACTTCTGGCTCTCTTGATGTAGCTACATATAGAGCGTTGAGCCAGAAAATGCTCACCCTCTTCCCTGGAGTGAAATATTTAGCGGTGAGTCTTCGTGAAAGTATAAGCGCTGATTGGAATAATTGGTCGGCTCTTTTAGCTGAGCGCGGGGAAGTGTATGTAAGCCGCAAATATGAGATTCGCCACATTGTAGATCGTATTGGAGGAGGAGACTCTTTTGGTTCCGGCCTTATCTATGGCTTGAACCACTTTGATACGCCTCAGGAAGCTCTGGAGTTTGCTGTAGCGGCATCAGCATTAAAGCATACGATCTATGGCGATTTCAATCGCGTTTCTGTTGATGATGTTATGACTCTCGCCGGCGGAGATGCTAGCGGCCGTGTTCAGCGTTAGAGACTGTAAAGGAATCTCATTATGAGCCATATAGCGAAGTTCGAGCTCTTTAAAGTTCCTCCGCGTTGGCTTTTTCTTAAGATAACGACAGATGATGGCGTGACAGGCTGGGGCGAACCAGTAGTGGAAGGTCGAGCTTCTACTGTAGCTGCCGCCGTTCGTGAAATGGAAGAGTATCTTATTGGTCGCGATCCTACAGAGATAGAAGATATTTGGCAAGTTCTTTATCGTGGCGGATTCTATCGGGGCGGTCCTATTCTTATGAGCGCTATTTCTGGTATTGAGCAAGCGCTGTGGGATATTACCGGGAAAATATATGGTCTTCCCGTTCATAAGATACTTGGTGGGGCTGTTCGTCAAAAGGTACGAGTTTATTCTTGGATAGGAGGAGATCGTCCTTCAGATGTGGCAGCTCAAGCCCGAGAACGATATCAGGCTGGGATGACGGCTATAAAAATGAACGCCACAGAAGAGATGGGATGGATCGATAGTTATAAAAAGGTGGAAGAGGTTTTAGCCAGAGTTCAGGCCATACGAGATGTCCTTGGCTATAAAATTGATATAGCCCTTGATTTTCACGGCCGTGTCCATAAAGCCATGGCCAGGGTGCTTATGAAAGAACTGGAGCCCTATCATCTCATGTTTGTGGAAGAACCAGTGCTTATCGAGAACCGTGAAGCATTGATAGAGCTCCGCCGCCATGCTTCTATGCCTATAGCTACGGGGGAACGTAATTTCGGTCGGTGGGATTTCAAAACGCTGCTTGCCGATGGCGCCGTAGATATTATTCAACCCGATGTAAGCCATGCTGGCGGAATTCTGGAAGTAAAGAAAATCGCCGCTATGGCAGAGGCTTATGATGTAGCAGTAGCCCCTCATTGCCCTTTAGGACCTATTGCTCTGGCAGCGTGTCTGCAAGTGGATTATTGTACTCCTAATGCTTTTATTCAGGAGCAAAGCCTCAACATTCACTATAACGTAGGAGCGGATCTTCTTGACTATCTGGAGAATCCGCAGCTTTTCGATTATAAGGATGGTTTTGTAGGGGTATTAACAGAGCCTGGATTGGGTATTTCTATTGATGAGGATGTGGTGCGACAGCGCTCAGATGAAAGGTTGTGCTGGAAGAATCCGGTATGGAGAATGGAAGATGGTTCCATTGCTGAGTGGTAATGTGAGCATCAGTGGCACTCTCCTCTCGATTCCCTCGCTCTTCTTGTCAAAAAGGACGGGTGTTGAGTAGCAAGCCAGGTTATGTGTAAATTCAGCCTCATACTTTCGAGTTCTTAAGTTAAGTAGCTACGAGGATCAAACGTGAATGCTTTTGCTAGAGATACGAAAAGGGGGTTGCCTTTTAAAGGCAACCCCCTTTTTTAGTCTGCCACTCTGTGAAAAAGTTTTTAGAAGGCAGGAACGACTCCACCGTTATATTTAGAGAGTATGAAGTCTTTGACTTTATCTGACTTTAAATGCTTTAAAAGTATTTGAAATTTGGGGTTATCTTTATCTTTTTCCCGAACGGCAATAATATTGGCGTAAGGGGATTCTGATCCTTCAAGAAGTATTGCGTCTTCCGTTGGTTTAAATCCAGCTTCTATGGCATAGTTCCCATTGATAACAGCACCGTCCACATCTGGAAGAATTCGAGGTAATTGGGCTGCTTCGATAGGTTTGAATTTAAGTTTCCTGGGGTTTTCCACTACATCTCGTTCTGTAGCCTCTAGTCCTGCTTTGTCAGAGAGGGTGATAAGACCGTTGGCTTGAAGAAGAAGAAGGGCACGACCACCGTTAACACTGTCGCTTGGAATAGCTATAAGGGCCCCTTCTTTCAGTTCATCAACAGTCTTTATTTTTTGAGAGTAGAGACCGAGGGGTTCTACGTGGATACCGCCTAAAGAGGCCAATTTAGTGCCGTGACTTCCATTGAAATTTTCGAGGTAGGGGAAATGCTGGAAAAAATTGGCATCAATCTCTCCGTCATCTAGAGAGAGGTTCGGTTTTACGTAATCAGTAAATTCAATGATTTCGAGAGTAACATTTTCTTGTGCCAGATCGTCTTTAATGACCTGCAATATTTCTGCATGGGGTACTGGAGAAGCTCCGATTTTAATAATTTCTTGAGCCAAGCTTGCAGAAGGTACTAAGGATATACAAAATAACGCAAAAATAGTAATAAAACGTGCTGATCTCTTCATTTTCAAACCTCCATTTTAAGAATAGTTACTTCTGGTACTTCTTATGCTTTTTTATCCCCTAGCGGTTCCTTGATAGATATAGAGCGGTTCTATTCCCCGCAGCTTGAACTATCTGCACAAATAATATGATGACAACTACTGCGGCTATAAGTACGTCTGTTTGAAAGCGGTGGAAGCCGTAACGAATAGCTAGATCTCCCAAACCGCCACCTCCGATGGCTCCTGCCATGGCTGAATAGCCAACAATGTTAATAATGGTAAGGGTCTCTCCCAACACAAGACCGGGCAGGGCTTCAGGTATCATGACCTTGAACACAATGTCTTTGGGGCTTGTCCCCATGGCTACAGCAGCTTCAATAAGTCCTTTGTCCACCTCCTTTAAAGAGCTTTCTACCACTCGTCCTACGAAGGGAGCGGCTCCGATAGAAAGCGGAACAATTGATGCTGTTGTTCCAATAGTTGTTCCCACAATCAATCGGGATAGAGGAAACAAAACAATCATGAGGATAATGAAGGGAAACGATCGACATACGTTTACGATCCCATTCAAAACCCCATAAAGCGGTTCATTTTCGAGAAGCCCCCCTTTTTCTGTAACTACAAGAGCTATCCCCAACGGGAATCCGAGGAGCGTAGCAAAAAAAGTAGAGAATAAAACCATATACAAGGTTTCTAACGTAGGTGTAGCAAGTAAGTTAAGGAGCGAAATCCATTTATCCATTCCAAATCACATCCACTTCCACATTTTGTGCTCGTATGTAGGAAAGGGCAGAGTTTATCTGCTCGGGGTTGCCGGCAAGTTGAACTGTTAAATTACCAATACGACTACTATGAAGATGGTCGATTTCGCCGGCAAGTATGTTAATTTCTGCGCCGCTTTTTTTTATAGCTTGAGAAATTACAGGTTTTTCAGCCATATGACCGTTAAAAGAGAAGGTAACAATGGGGCACCCAGCCTCTCTTGGAAACTTCTCGTGGGAATATGTGGTGCGAGGTAAATGAGAAAGAAACTCTCGGGCTGTTGCCGATTGAGGCCGCATAAAAACGTCTTTAACAGGGCCTATTTCCACAACTTCCCCTTTTTCAAGCACTGCTACGCGATGGCATATCTGACGAATAACTCCCATCTCATGAGTTACCAAGACAATCGTAATTCCCATTTTGCTGTTAATCTCTTCAAGGAGAGAGAGGATAGACTGAGTTGTTTTGGGATCAAGGGCGCTTGTGGCCTCATCGCAAAGAAGTACCCGAGGGTTATTGGCTAAAGCCCGTGCGATGGCAACTCGTTGTTTTTGCCCGCCACTTAACTGAGAGGGGTAGCTTTGGGCCTTGTCTGTAAGGCCTACTAGCTCGAGCATTTCATATACTCTCTTTTCCATAGATTGGCGAGACCATTTCCCTATTTCAAGGGGGAAGGCTACATTTTGAAAAACGGTCCGAGAGGTGAGGAGGTTAAAATGCTGAAAAATCATGCCAATATGTTTGCGAAGAGCTCGTAGTTCCGATGTGGAAAGAGAGGTAATATCTGTTTCATCGATAAAAATTTTACCGCTAGATGGATCTTCCAGGCGATTAAGAGTTCGGAGAAGAGTTGATTTCCCGGCCCCGCTTAACCCTATAATTCCAAAAATTTCTCCAGACTTGATCTCAAAACTAATATTATTTAGGGCTTTAAACTCGCCATTTTCAGAAATAAAACTTTTTCCTAAGTTCTGTATGTTGATCATCGCTTTTCACCTGCCTTTAAAATTTTAAGAAATTTAAGCCATAAAAAAGGCCGGACCTTCACAATGAAGGCCCGGCCTGATTTATGGTCAACAAACAGCGCTAAACTGCGCCGACCACACCAGGAGGGCCGCCGCACATGCACATCATCATGCTATTCATAGCTATTACCATGATTATATTCATGCTATTCCCTCCTTATTTCTTAAAGGTGTGATGCGCAAATTGTGGCATATGATATATGAAATATGGTGCTGTGTCAACCTCAAGGGTCACCGAATACCTCCAAATGACAATGTGCCACCCCATGTTTTTCCAAGATGTGAGAATAACGATTAGATTACTCTATGAGTTAGCGCTTAAAAACAACAAGAATTTTTCTTATTTCTCTACCAGATGGAGGGCAAATCCAGATATTTGTTTGTCCAGGTAGATTGCTTTAAGTTTGCCATCCTTCCTTTTTGCCGTTTCTGGAAGGGTATGAATGCCTTGTCGTTCAAGATATGCGATTGCACGTTCTATAAAGTTTGTGCTAATAGCTATATGCCCTTTTTCACCGAGATATGGTTCTTTCATAAATTCAAAGCTCGTTCCAGAAAAAATGGAGCTGTTGCCATTTTTTACAGGGAAGTGGAACATCTGTTCGAAAGTTGACGCTTCCTTGAGGGCTTTTTCTTCGCTGATCTCATTAATCCCTATGTGGGCAAGAGAAAAGTTCAGCATGGACAAAACAGTCTGTTGTACTAACTTTGCAATTTCAGTAAAGGCGCCAGCAGCTAGAAGGTCGCTTTTTACCATCCAACTACCACCACAAGCGTGGACAGAGGGAAGAGACAGATAGCTATTGAAGTTTTCAGCATTGACTCCACCTGTAGGAATAAACTTTACACCTTTATAAGGGCCGGACAGGGCCTTGATCATCGCTACCCCTCCAGATGCTTCTGCAGGGAAAAACTTAAGTATAGATACGCCTCGTTCTAAACCCATTTCTATTTGCGAGGGAGAATTGACTCCAGGCGTAATTGGAATTTCATGCTCTATGCAGTAGTCTACCACTTCAGGATTAAAGCCAGGAGAAACGATGAAGGCTGCCCCTGCACCTACCGCTTTTTTTACCTGCTCTACAGAAAGAACAGTGCCAGCTCCTACAAGGAGTTTAGGCAAGTCGCTTGAGAGCCTTCGAATTGATTCTTCTGCAGCGTCAGTTCGAAATGTAACTTCAGCTACAGGAAGTCCTCCTTGGAGTAACGCTTCTCCAAGGGGCACAGCCTTTTCCGGGCTGTCTATTTTAATAACAGGGACAAGGCCGCATAGCCCAATATGTTCGAGCACTTTATTCATTGCTTACGTCACTTCTTTCTTTATCAGGTTCAATCGAGGGCATGATCCCCTTCTCAAGGGTGCGTACTCCAGAGAAGAGGATCCCCTTGTTTTTATCGTTGGGTAACAGGCGTAAGCTTGTACTCTTTGGCAAAATCTTCAAGCATGGCAAATGTAGCATCGTCAAGCTCTACACCTTCCTGAAGAGAGGTGCGCCGTCGTGCCGCTTCTTTTTGTCCGTGAGTATAAATTTGTTTTTCTCCAGGGAGAGGGGTGCTGTTCCGAAGAGCTCTTAGAATGTCTCCCACGTAGGTTTTGATGGGCTCGGGATCTCCGAAGAGATCAAGACGGAAAGCCGAGAAGAAGTGTCCAACATTGGCATCGGGCTTTATGAAAATGTCTCGGGTCCAACTTCCCATAGAGAGGGGCGCACAAAGCAGTTCTACCAGAAGTCCGAGGCCATATCCCTTATGCCCGCCCATTTCTTCTGTGGAGCCACCTAAATATATCTGCCCACCTAAAGGGGTGGCTGGATCAGCGAGAAGTTTGTTTGCTTCCTTGGCGCAGGTGATAGGTCGTCCTTCTTCATCAAGAATCCATCCCTCTGGGAGGTCTTTATTTCTATGTTTATAGACTGATATCTTCCCTCGGGCTGCAGTAGTGGTAGCCATATCTAGAAGGAATGGGTCTTCTTCATCAGATGGAATTGCAACTGCGATGGGGTTTGTGCCAAGCATACGCTGCCGTCCGAGAGCAGGTACCGAGCAACGGATGGTGTTTGTAAAAGCTCCTCCTACAAAACCTTCTTTTGCGGCTTGTTCTGCCCAAAGACCGGCCATGCCGAAGTGATTGGAATTACGAACGGCTACGTAACAAGTTCCATTTTTACGAGTTTTTTCGAGACATATATCCATGGCAAATTTGGAAATATGAGAGCCTATACCGTAATGACCGTCAATAACAGCGGAAATAGGAGTCTCGTGAACAACTTCTGGTTGGGCTTCAGGGTGTACGTGGCCGCTCCCTAACTCGTTCCTGTAGACTTTCAGGCGGGTTACACCGTGAGAAGGAACACCTCGTGCGTCGGCTTCGGTCAAAACTTTTGCGGTAATTTCTGCCTTGTTTCGGGGATATCCTATCTTTTCTAATACATCGGCAGAAAAACTACGTAGGGCTTCATACCCTACACGTTGAAATGTAGAAGACATTTTAAGCCACCTCTCCTTCTTATTTTATAAAATTCATTAATGTAAAGCTCCTTTTTCTAAAACTTCTGAGGACATAACACATGTATATAAAGGGAGAAAGAGAAAGAAGTCAAGGTTTTTTATCCGTTTAACGGACCGCTGGTTCGCATATTGGATAAATATTCTTTGTAATCAAAGATTTCTAGGGATTCCAATGTATTAAAAAATATTTTTGCTGGATTTCCCTTTTTCATTCTTAAATAGCGCAACAAGTGATGAATGATGCATTTCCATTCTATGAATGGAGAAATAGGACGCAACTGTCTCTAAAAAGAGACAGTTGCTATGTGTTATTACAACCAACATTTTCCGGAAATGCTGGTTTATGCTGGTATTTTACCATATATTTACTTTGTGAAGAGATGTTGTTTTTTAACTGTCATAGTGGTATGATACAGCGTGCCAAAAAATGATTGACCTTTTATAAAAGGGCGGGGATAGAGTGAATTTATTATTAGATACAACGAGTGACATCCCGTTAAATCAGCAGATTAAAGTTCAATTAAGATATTTGATTTTAAGTGGAGAGTTGTCTCCTGGTATGCAAATTCCCAGTGTAAGAGAGCTCGCTGCTTTTTTGAAAACGAATAGGAATACGGTCGCAAAGGCTTATAGGGAGTTGGAAGAAGAGGGGTATCTTGATATTCGTCAAGCTGCAGGTACTTATGTGGCTCAAAACCTTGATATACCTCCTCGTAAAGAGACGAAAGAGTTTGTATCCGTCTTAAAAAAAGCAATGCAGCAAGCATCAGAGTTGGGTTTTAGTTCTGAAGAGTTCGTGAATATGGCCCAAATGCTTATGCTGAAAGAGAAAAATAGCGGGTCTAATGTAAAAGCTCTTTTTGTAGAATGTAATCCCTTTGCCCTTGAACAATATGTAAAAGATTTAACAAATGCTCTCGCCATTACGGTGGAAGGGGTCTTGCTAGACAGCCTGGTAGAAAAACGAGTTGAAGAGAGTTTTTTGGATTCTTTTGATGTGATCATTACTACGGCTGGACACTACCCGGAAGTGAAGAGAGTTTTAGGCAGTCGCCAGAACATTTATGGCATCAACCTCGGCCCATATTTGAAGGTGGTGGAACAACTTCTGGAATGCCCTAAAGATATGAGGATCGGCGTGATATGTATGTCTCCTCGTGGTGGGAGTGAAGGTTTGAAGTCATCTCTTCTGAATCTGGGCATTAAGGGAGATCTTATTACCGAAGGGTACTCTAGTGATGATGATATTAGACGGGTTGCGGCTGTCTCAGATATTCTTGTCGTCTCTAAATTTGCGCTTATGCATAAGAAAGATGTCTTTGAAAGGATGGGGAAGCGAGTTATTGAATATGAGAATGTGCTTTCCGAGTCCTCTATAGAGATTTTACGAAAGATTATAGAAAAGATCGTAAGTCATAAGAGTTGGGCTTAAGGAGGTCTGTTCATGCGTGCCATCCATATTGATCGAGATACGAAGAAACTCATAGCTGTGCTTAATCCTGGTTCTACGTCAACAAAGGTGGCACTGTATTCTGATAGGGAATGTCTTTTGGAGCGTTCAGTTTCTCATTCCCCAGAAGAATTGGCAGCAGATGTCTTTGCTCAAGTACGTGTAAGACGACAGGTTGTAGAGGAGCTATTTGCAGAGGTAGGGGTGTCAGCTAAGGATATATCTGCAGTAGCAGCAAGAGGTGGTCGGCTTCGCCCTATCCCCTCAGGGGTTTATAGGATGAATGGCCAAATGATAGAGGATAGTCTTAATGGGACATCGGGGAAACATGCTTCTGCGCTAGCGGTACTTATAGGGAAAGAGCTTGCTGCAGCTTCTAAATGTCCTGTTTTTGTAGTAGATCCGGTTTCGGTGGATGAATTTTTGCCAGAGTCCCGGCTTTCTGGACTGAAAGATATAGAACGTAAGTCTTTAGGGCATGCTTTAAATAGCAAGGAAGTTGCCTTCCGTGCAGCCTGTGACCTTGGGAAATCTTATGAGGATGTAAACCTGGTTGTGGCTCATCTAGGCGGTGGAACTACTGTTAGCGCACATAAAAAAGGCCAGATGATCGATCTTGTGAATGATTTTGAAGGAAGTTTTACTCCAGAACGGGCAGGAGGCCTTCCCACTCTGGAGCTAGTAAATCTCTGCTTCTCTGGTAAATATACGAAAGAGCAAGTAATGCGAAAGATAGAAGGAGAGGGAGGCTTTTATTCCTACCTTGGAACAAAAGATATGCAAGAAGTAGAAAGACGGATCGAAGAGGGAGATTCTCAAAGCGCATTAGTAATGAATGCTTACCTCTTGCAACTGTCAAAAACAATTGGGAGCCTTATGGCGGTTCTTTCCTTCTCTGTGGATGCTCTTTGTGTTACTGGAGGAATTGCACATTCCTTGAAAGTTACTTCCTTTTTAAAAGAAACTTTTTTGCCTGTCGCTCCAGTGTACATCTACCCAGGAAGCTTTGAGGTAGATACTCTGGCCAGGCGTGTATTAGGGGTGCTCAACGGTCAAGAGAGTCCCAGAATCTACCCAGGAGGCGAAGAAGAGTGAAAAGTTTTTTAGAATTAGAGAATGCTCTCCAAGAAAAATCAAATCTTGGAAAGATAACGTTCGCTGTCCCATGTCCCTATGAAGAAAGCATTTTAGTAGCTCTTTCCGAAGGAACGAGGAAGGGCTTTTGTAAGGGTGTCCTTGTAGGGGATTGTAAGAAAATAGAAGAAACAGCAAAAAAATCTAATATTGAGCTGACTCCTTTCGAAATAGTAGAAGAGAAAGAGGATGCTGTAGCTATCGAGCGCTCTTGTGAGCTCTTAGAGGATGACGCTGTATCTTGTTTGATGAAAGGTCTTGTTCATACAGGGGCTTTCCTTAAGGGAATTTTGCAACGAAAAAATCTTTTGACAAGTTCTTTGCTTACTCACGTAGCTGTATATGAAATTCCCGATCGCGATCTCCTCTTCGTTTCTGACCCCAGTATTATGGTTCAACCCACTATCGAACAGAAAAAAATCATTATTTTAAATGCCCTGCATGTTATGAGACAAATTGGCATATCCCATCGTCGAGTGGCGGTTTTGTCTAGTGTAGAGGCTCCCGCTCCTGCGGTTCCCTCTTCGGTAGAAGCTTTTGAGATTGTTCGTGATCTTCGCCCTTCCCTGTCACAGGAAGAATATATAGAAGGCCCTTTAGCATTAGATAATGCTTTCTCCCTTGAAGCTGCCGCTTTAAAAGGTCTGTCTGGTCCTGTTGCAGGGAAGGCGAATTTGTTTATTGTCCCTTCTCTTGATGCGGGTAATATCTTTTGCAAGGGGTTGACATATATCGGTAATTTCCCATCGGCGGGAATTGTGGCTGGCACTCGAAAGCCCGTAGTTCTGACTTCTCGCTCAGCTGGAAAGGAAGAGCGATACCACTCAATGCTTCTTGCTTGTTTAATGGCTTAACTTTAAACAATACGACTTTTTTACAGAATGAAGGAGGAATGTACATGAAGCTACTGGAAAATATGCCTATGGAGGGAGCACCATACTTTAGCGATGAAAAATGGGTTTCTCCCATGAATTTCATGCCTGAAGTAAAAGGAAAAGAGACTTCTGAATCTGTTTATATCCATGATGTAACCCTTCGCGATGGAGAACAGACGTGTGGCTTGAACTGGACTGAAGACGAGCGAGTGGACATTGCAGTTGCCCTTAATGACCTTGGCGTAAAAAGCATTGAGGTGGGAATGCCCATCATTTCTGACGATATTGGCCGAGCCATTGCCCGTCTGGTAAAGATGAACTTGAAGGCTGAGCTTATTCCTTTCTGCAGAGCTCGTCGTGATGATATTGAGAGTGCTGCTAAGACAGGTGTTGAAAAAGTCATTATAGAACACGCTGTTAATCCTTATACAGACTATTATGCCTATCACGTGGATACGGAAAAACTCATCGATCGTATCGTCAGTAATATTGAGTATGCAAAATCCCTTGGCTTGAAAGTTACCTTTATGGGATGGGATGTAACCCGTGGCACTCTTGAGTACGCCAAGAAAATCTATAAGGCCGTAGTCGATGCGGTACATCCTGAAGCAGTAGTTTTTACAGATAGCTTTGGTGTGGCCACTCCTCATGCCGTTTATCGCGCCGTTCGTGAGCTTAAAGAAGAACTGAAGATTCCCGTAGAGTTCCACGTGCACAACGAGTTCGGCATGGCCATGGGGTCTGTTATGGCTGCTGCCTATGCCGGTGTTTCGGGCATTCATTCTTCTATTAATGCTTTAGGCGAACGAACAGGAAACGTAGCTACAGAAGAGGTTGCGGCAGCTTTAGAACTGTTGCTGAACATCCATACAGGTATCGACCTGAAGAAAATAGACAGCATTACCAAGATGGTAGAGAAAATAACACAGATTCCTATTCACAGAAATAAGCCTATAACAGGTACGCGCCTATTCTGGATGGAGTCTGGAGTTGTTGTACAGGCGAAAACTCGTCTGGAAGAAGCAGGGATTCAGGCAGCTATGTTCCCTTATCTACCAAGTGTGGTCGGCCGTGAAGAGGCAAATATCGTTATAGGTGGATCTAGCGGAAAGGATAGCATATCTCTGTTCCTTGATAAGCTTGCCCTTCCTTACGAGGAAGATGATCTTCAGCCTTTAACTGATCGAGTGAAAGCTCTTGGTCGGGAAAAAAGAGACGTAGTTTCCGAAGAAGAGTTTAAACGCTTGTACGAGGAGTATAAAAACGAGAAGTAACAAAAGGGGGGACGTCAAAAAAGAGAAACTGTCGTAACCCAATTCATAAGCATTACGTGTCATAGGTTGCAATATTGGGAGAAACAAAGAAGAACTCTGTAGGACTTGATCTTTACAAAGGAGGATCAACATACGATGAAACGCAGTGTACGGTTAATCGCAGCTCTTTTACTTGTTTTCTGCCTTTCTGGATCTGCCCTTGCTGCAGATACAATTCGGATAGCCCTTGTGGCTCCTTTTACGGGTCTGGGTTCCATCCTGGGAGATTTTATTAAAAAGGGTGCTCAGCTAGCTGTTGACGAAATCAACGCCAAAGGCGGCATTGATGGGAAACAGATCGAGATGCTTGTGTACGATGACCAGGCTAACCCCAGCACCGCTATGAACGTTGTGCGGAAGGTCATTAATGACGATGTGGTAGCTATTTTCGGGCCCAATATGAGTAGTGCTGTTCTCGGTGTCCACTCACTTGCGAAACAGTCCAAAATACCCATGTTGGTAGCCGCCACATCGCCAAACTTGGATTATAGCAAAACTAAAAACGATTATCTATTCCGCTTGAGAGCAAACGACGACGCAAGAGTTTCAGCCATTGTGAAGTACGTTGTTGAGAAGCTTGATGTGAAAAAACCCGGAATTATTTACGGTACCACTGACTATTGTACAGCAGCTTTGGCAGTAGCAGAAAGAGAGTTTAAGAAATATGGCATCGAAGTTGTGGCAAAAGAGCAGATGAAAGAAGGAGACAAAGACGCTACAGGTCAGCTTCTTAAGCTGAAGAACTCCGGATTCGATTGTCTCGTTGGCTTTACACATGAGCCAGAAGCAGCCATCTGCATCACTCAGGCTCGGCAGCTCCAGCTTGACGTACCTCTTATTGGTTTCTCTGCTTGGAGTGCTCCTGTCGTAAAGGATCTTGCCGGAGACGCTATGGTTGGCGTATATGCTGCTATGGGCTTTGACGAGAATGATCCTTCCCAGGCAGTCCAGAATTTCGTGAAAAATTATAGCGCAAAGTGGGATAACGAATCTCCTACAGATCCTGGTCAGGCTTATTATGATGGTATCTATCTCTTTGCAAAAGTTGTTGAAGCAGCAAAGAGCACTGATGGCCCGGCTTTGATCAAAGCTCTGAACGAAGTTCAGATTGATGGCGTACAGGGCATGATGAAGTGTGACGAGAATCATAACTTCACTAACTATACATTTATAGCACGTTATAACGGATCTATCTGGGAAAAACAATAGATTTTTGAGGCTGCTACATTAACAGCACCTCTTTGAATCGAAGTTAAATACGTGCCGAGAGCCGTTGCTGACTCTCGAAGAGGGGCAGCAACGGCATTTATTTCTTTAAAGTTATAGTGGAGGGAAACTTATGAACCTGAGCGATGTGGTTCAAAACTTAGTTAGCGGCATGTCCATAGGTTGTACATACGGACTCATAGGTTTGGGAGTTGTATTCCTGTGGCAGAGTATTGAACGGATTAACTTTGCGAATATTAGCTCAGCTATGTTGAGCGCCTATCTTTTTTATACGTTCTACTCAAGTTTAAAGTTGGGATTCGTACTATCCTTTGTCTTTTCAATAGCCCTTCTGGCTCTATACGGCTTGATGTTGCGTTATCTTATTTATGAACCCATCATCCGTCGAGGTGGAGCTAGAATGGAGTTTGTTGTGGCGACCTTGATGGTGTGTACTTTCTGGTTGACAGTCATCATTGTCATTTATGGGGGATTGCCCAAGCCATTCCCGCCAGTTTTCGGGTCTTCTGCGGATTTGGTTGAGGTCGGTAGCGTTCGTTTGCCGAAGTTCTATTTCTATATTTTTGCCGTGGTTCTTTTCCTGATGGCTTTCCTTCACTTCCTATTGAGAAAAACTTTAGTGGGGAAAATTTTCAGAGCTACTGCTCAGAACGGAACTGCCGCCCAACTCATGGGAGTTAACGTCAATCTTTCGAGATCTCTAGCATTTATGCTTTCTACCATGGTTGTTGGTATTGCCGGGATTCTTCTGGCTCCAGTCTATTTCGTTTCCCTGGAGTTGGGAGGCGGGAGCATTGGTGTTAAAGGTTTTGCCTCGGCAGTTATGGGAGGATTGATGGATCCCTATGGCACCCTTTTAGGTGGAGTTGTTTTGGGCATTATAGAAAACTTCTCAACCCTGTTTATCTCTTCAACGTACAAAGATGTCATCTCTTTCTGTATCCTCGTTCTTGTTCTCATAGTAAGGCCCAGTGGAGTCTTTAACTGGACTGGTAACAGGGATAAGTAGGGGAGGAGGCGTAGAATATGAAACTTTCACGTAAATTTTTTATTATAATAGGGGTATTGTTGCTCCTTAGCTATCCCATGGTAGAGACGAAAGATTTTAGGGTTTTCCTTACGAATAGGGCGCTGCTTCACGCTATTCTTGTTTCGGGGCTTGTTTTCCTAACAGGATTTGCTGGGCAGATATCCTTGGGACAAGCGGGTTTTTATGCTATCGGTGCTTATGGGACGGCTCTTTTGACAACTCGCCTGGGTCTCCCTATCCCCGTAGGTATTGTTGGCGGTATCTTACTCAGCCTTGCGGCGGGACTGATTTTGAGTATTCCTTCTTTCTCGTTGAAAGCCTTCTTTTTGTCTCTTGTCACTATTTCTTTTGGGCAAGTTGTGTGGATGCTCGTTCTGAATGCGATTCCTCTTACAGGCGGGCCTGGCGGCTTGTTCGGTATTCCTCAGTTCCATATAGGCGAACATTTCTTTGATAACAGAGCCTATTACTATGTGTTCCTTGCCATTCTCTGTATTTCTATTCTTTTAATGTACCGTATAAAACACTCTTATATAGGTCGAGCCATGTTTGCCATTAATGACGACGAAGTGGCAGCAGAGTCTTGTGGCATCAGTTCGAAGAAGGCAAAGATTTTTGCTTTTGGTTTTGCTTCCTCTCTGGCAGGTTTGGCTGGAGCTCTCTATGCTCACTTTGCCGGCTTCCTCAGCCCGGAGCCTTTTACATTCGGAGAGTCTTCGAACTTTGTTGCTATGGCGGTAGTAGGCGGGCTAAAACACATGGGCGGTGGAATTATTGGCGGCGTAGGTCTTACATTTCTTCCTGAGCTTCTTAAGTTCAAAGGGTGGGAAACCTACTATATGCTTTTCACTTCCTTAATAGCGATTTTGTTCGTTGTTTTGCTTCCTACAGGCCTTGGCCCCTATTTTTCGAAACTTTTCAATAAGATTTTTGGCAGCAAGAACGATATGACGCAGACCTTGCATCATGTAAGGGGGCTGAACCGATGAGCATCCTTTTAGAAACTCAAAAAATGACAAAAGCCTTTGGCGGTGTATTGGCCAATAATGAAGTAGATATAAAGATTACAAAAGGGGCGGTAACAGCCCTTATAGGTCCTAACGGGTCAGGAAAAACAACATTTATTAACCAGGTATCAGGAGCTATGAAGCCTACGTCAGGCAGTATCCTTTTGGAAGGACAAGATATTACGAAGCTTGAGGGATTCCAGTACGCTCGCCGTGGAATAGCGAGAACCTTCCAGCGTATAAACCTTTTTAACAGCCTTTCTGTAGTAGAAAATGTGCTGACGGCCCGACGAAAATTTTTTGGATCATCGCTTTTTGATATTTTCTTTGCTACACCTCGGCTTAAAAAAGAGGAGAAGGAACAGTTTGACTATTCCATGGAACTTCTCAAGCTTCTAGGTCTTGAGAAGGAAGCTTTCGAGCGCCCGACCTCTCTGCCTTATGGGAAGCGGAGAGCTTTGGAAATTGCCAGGGCGCTGGCATTGGAACCCAAACTGCTCCTCCTTGACGAACCAGCAGCAGGTATGACGAAAGATGAGTTCAAAGATATTATGCAGATCATGCTCCTTCTTAAAAAGAAGGGAATCACCATGTTGCTTGTGGAACATACTATGGAGTTTATCAGAGAAGTGTCTGATTGGGTGTATGTTCTTAATTTCGGCCAAGTTATTTGCGAAGGGAAATTCGAAGATGTGGAGAAAGATCCTGATGTTGTCGCTGCATATCTGGGTGGGGAGGATATGGAATGAGTCTCTTATCGATCGAAAACCTCTCAGTAACATATAACGGAATTTATGCTCTCCGAAACGTAAATATTCGAATAGAAGAGGGAGAAGTCGTTTCGGTTCTTGGTCCTAACGGGGCTGGAAAATCTACATTACTGCGCACTATTTCCGGCTTGGTTCGACCTGAAGAAGGTGGGGATATTCTCTTTAGGGGACAGTCTATTCTAGGGTTGCAGCCTCATAAAGTTGCGAAGGCAGGTATAGCCCATGTCCCTGAAGGACGACAGGTTTTTCCTGAGCTCAGTGTCCAAGAGAACTTAGAAGTGGCGTCAGCTCTGTTGAAACCAGCGTCTAAAAGGGCTTCGGAAATTGAACAGGTTTACGAGCTCTTCCCCGAACTCGGACGTCGTAAAAAGCAGTTTGCCGGAACCATGAGTGGTGGAGAGCAGCAGATGCTGGCTATTGGTCGAGCCATGGTTTCTGGGAATGAGTTGATCATGGTAGACGAGCCTTCCATGGGACTGGCACCTGTTGTTGTTATTCGTATCTTTAAGACGTTGAAAGAGATTATGGAAAAAAGAAAACTTACACTTTTGCTGGTAGAGCAGAATGCCAAGCTTTCTCTTCCTCTCAGTGACAGAATTTATATCTTGTCTCAAGGCGCTATTACTCTTGAAGGCAGTGCAGAAGAGCTTAAAAATCAGGATACGATCCAAAATATGTACTTCGCAAAGAAGTGAGGTGGAGAAAAATGGAGCAACGCTACTCTTTAACCTATACCAAAGATAAAGAGTTGTCTTTTACTCTTCCAGAGGACGTTGTAGTGCAGCAGATGAAAAGTCGCAGCGGGGTGATTGCCAAAAGCCCGGAGGCTATTTGTCGAGCTGTCAGCAGTGCTCTGAATGCTCCATGCGGTAAATCTCTAGAAGAAGTTTTGGAAGAAAAAGGAGCTCCATTACTCTTAATTGTAGATGATCATACTCGTAGTACGCCTGTAAAAGAAGTTTTAGATGTTCTTGTTCCTCGTCTAGAACAGTGTGGTCTAAAAGACTCTGATATAAGCATTATTACGGCCAATGGAACACATAGAGAAATGATTCCGGAGGAAGTTGATGGGAAGTTAGGGGAGTACGGAAAACGTTTTAAGGTATATCAACATAACTGTTACGCCTCAGAGTCTTTAGAAAGTTATGGAGATCTTGATGGTATTCCTGTACTTTTGAACAAACACCTCAAAGAAGCTAGGACCATTCTTGCTGTAGGTTCTACAGTTCCTCATCGCTTTTGTGGATGGTCTGGTGGTGGAAAGATTATTACCCCAGGGCTGAGTGGGTATGAAACTATATTCCAGACACACTGCCGAGCCCTTCTTCGTGAGCAGATTGCGCCAGGCATGTATCCGAACTGGTTCCGCACTTTTATAGACGAAGTGGGACGAAGAGCTGGCTTAAGCTTTGTTGTGAATTTTGTTTCGGGAGCGGAGGGGTATTACGGAGTAGTGGCAGGAACTCCTGATAGTACTCTTATGGAAGGGATACGTATTGGCATGGAATACTCCTGCCAGGAGTTTGACGAACGATTCGACGTAGCTATTATCTCTTCTTACCCAGCTAGTCAAGATTTGTGGCAAAGCGGGAAAGGGTTTTATATTGGAGAGCATTTGGTGCCTGACGGGGGAGTAATTATTCTGGCTTCTCCTCTGATCGATGGTACAGGTGATCATCCAGAGTTTGCATCAGCTCTCCGTATGTCTGTGAAAGAGATAGAAAGTCTTCTCGCAGGTAGAAAAGTATCAGATCCTTTGGGGGTATCAGCTTCTTGTGCTATTCGAAAAATTATGGAAACAAAGACCCTCGTACTTGTCACAGATAACTGCCACGTGAAGAAGGAAGTGGAGGAGATTTCTGGTATTCCTGTCTGTTCTTCCATCGGTGATGCTCTTCAGTTGGTACAATCCAAAAAGATGCGTCGAGTGGCTCTTGTTCAGGATTTGTACGTGTTACCTCTGGAACGTAAAAAGTAAAAATGGGGTGAAGCTATGCGTTTTGCGTTTATGATTATTACTCCAGACGTTCAGGGAAGTCAGGTTACAGGAGTTCGGGGTCCTTTTGAAGACCTTTTCCCGAGGTTAAAGGAGTTAGGGTACCAGGGTGTAGAGGTGATGTTAAAAAATCCTTTCAATGTGGATTTTGATCAGATTTATAGCCTCTCTAAAAAATATGATTTGCCTGTCTGCTCTTTATGTACTGGAGAAATGTACGGAGAAGACAAAATCTCTTTGGGAGACCCTGATCTTGCAGTAAGACGAGAAGCCCTTAAGCGATTCAAGGCTTTAGTGGAGGCGGCAGCTCTTCTGAATACGCATGTGAGTATAGGAAGAGCGCGGGGGCGATTTGTTGATGGGGTTCCCAAAGAAGATACTCTGAGGTGGGTTCAAGATGGGCTTAGGGACGTTGCGGAACTGAACAGGGATGTTCACCTTTTGCTAGAACCTATTAACCGGTACTATGAAAATTTCATTATATCTACTCAGGATGGCGTGGATTTCGTTAAAGACCTGAATGTTGTCAACGTTCGTCTTATGCTCGATTATATGCATCTTGTTATAGAGGAAGAGAACGCAACAGAGAGCGTTGCTCTTGCAGCTCCGTATCTGGATCATGTTCATGTGTGTGATTCTGATAGGAAACCTTTAGGTCAAGGGAATCTGGATCTTGCTCCGTTTTTTGCGGCGTTGATGAAGGTCGGCTATAAAGGCTATATATCATCTGAAGCCTTTCCTTCAGACGATGAAGAGAGAGATCTTCGAGAGACAATAGATGAAATGAACCGTTTTTCTCGGGAAGGTTGTAGCCTTCTTGGAGAGGAAAAAGAGTGCAGCGAATCTCAAAAAAAAGAAATGCCGAACGCCATTCTTATCGACAAGAAAGACAATGTACTAACTACTTTTCGCGAGATTCAAGAGGGAGAGGTTCTCGTCGCTCGAGACTTTGACGGAACGCTGGTTGCTGAAGAAAAGATACCGAAAGGGTTTAAAGTCGCCATAACTGCTATTCCTAAGGGTGCAACTGTTTATAAGTATGGAAAAACTATCGGGACAGCTACATCTGATATTGGTGCTGGAGCCATGGTTCATGTTCACAATATCCGTAGTCACCGTGGGAAGGAATCGAAGGTGGATTAGCATGGGAGATAAAAATAAAACCCTAAAGGGATATATGCGAAAAAATGGGACGGTGGGTATTCGTAACCATATTCTTGTTCTCCCTCTCGTTGTTTGTGCCAATTCGGTAGTTGAGGAGATGGGAAGAAGATATCCTGATGCTATCACTGTTCCCCATCCATACGGCTGTACTTTCGATCCATCAAGCAATAAGGAGATCACAGACATTTTTGTAGGATTAGGCAGAAATCCTAACTTCGGTGCCGTCCTTCTTGTCAGTTTAGGGTGCGAAACCATCAAACTGCATGAGGTATACGAAGGCATTCGTCTTTCTGGGAAACCAGTAGGAGTTGTTTCAATCCAGAAAGAAGGGGGCACAGGCCGAGCTATTGAGAAAGCTGATGCTATAGTGCGAGAGTTTATGGCCCTTCTTGAAAAAGACGTGAAGGTAGATGTTCCTCTATCCTCCCTTATTGTTGGGACAGAATGTGGTGCTTCCGATAGTTATTCAGGTCTTTCTGCTAATCCAGTTGTAGGGCATGCTTGTGATCACTTTGTAGATAGTGGCGCAACAGTTTTTCTTACAGAAGTTACAGAATTCCTTGGCGCTGAAGATATATTGGCCCAGCGATGTGTCTCTGCAAAAGTGGCGGAGAACCTTATGGAGTATGTTCGCGAGACAGAGGGTTTTATGGCTCAAGTTGGTCATAGCGAAATAGCAGATATAGCTCCTGGCAATATTGCAGGAGGTCTGAGCACTCTGGAAGAAAAATCTTTGGGATGTATTCGAAAAGGTGGAACGCGCCCCATACAGGAAGTTGTTCCTCACGGTGGATGCCCTAGAGGAAGAGGCCTTGTCGTGATGGATGCACCAGGTCACGACGTAGAATCTATGGTTGCTATGGCAGCCGGAGGAGCGAATCTCATATTCTTTACCACTGGCCGGGGAACTCCTACTGGATGTCCTGGTGTCCCGGTTATTAAAGTTTCGAGTAATACAACTACCTACAATAATATGCGAGATAACATAGATTTCAACGCTGGCCCTGTTATTGATGCAGGGAAAAGCATTTCCGAGCTTGGCAATGATCTTTTCAACCTAGCTGTAGCTGTAGCTAATGGGACTCAAACGTGTTCAGAGAGATGGCGTTGCCGGGAATTTGCCATTAGGAGAAAGGGCGTTAAAGCCTATATTCTTTAGCTTTCAATGGCTTGTCACGTGATTTATATGAATATTTTTCGTATATAAAGATTTTACCTCCGAAACACCTCACAGCACAAAGCGGGGACCTATAGTAATAGGGTCCCCGCTCTCTCTTATTTTTTTCTTAGACAAGAGCTATAATTTGCAATAAATAAAAATGAATATTTTTTTATTCTAAAAAGGATAACTGTTTCTTTCCCTTTGTTATTTGAAATAAGGCTTGGCGAGACGACGCTCGACCATCATTCGTAAGAGGAGAGTATCGCTCCAATCCCGGCCAGGATGGGTATATTTATCGATGGCAATAACAAAAAGTAAGGACAAAACAATAACACAGAAGACTATAAGAAACTGCATGAGGAGAGAGGGGCCTTCTCTATGTCTTTTTGGGGGCTTTTGGTAGTTCCTCACTTTTATCACCTGCTTTCAGGTGCATGTATACTATATATTATTCCATAAGGTCAGAGAAGCTTATGCTGGCTAATAAATTGTGCATATACACATATATTATACTATATTACCTTATAAGGCTTGTTGGGAAGGGGGAATGAAGATGGCTTTATGCCGAGCCTTACGGCTTATCCGTCTTTTCGCTAAGGAAGGCAAACGTGCCTGGCTTGTGGGTGGTGCAGTGAGAGATTTATTGATGGGACGCACTTCCTTTTCTGACATGGATGTAGCTGTTGAAGGAGAGGAAGGAGAAATTCAGAATATTTTTCCCCACGCTATTTTTGTTGGAAAGAAGGGGAAGCGAACTGGCATAATCTTTTTTGAGGGAGAGCACGTGGATATTTTCCCCCTCGGCTCATATCCTCTTGAAGAAGATTTGGGGAGGCGGGATTTTACGGTAAATGCCATAGCTATAGATGGAGAGGGGGACGTGTATGATCCTTTTGGAGGGCTGATAGATTTAGAAAAGGGGCTTCTTCGCTTTAACGGCGATCCTGTGGAGCGTCTTAAGGATGACCCCATTCGAACATTGCGTCTCTGCCGCTTTTCAGCCTCGCTGAGTTTAAAAATAGATGAAGATTCTTCCAATGCTGTGAAGGCTTTTGCCCCCCTTATTCCGCCTATTCCTGGGGAACGAATTGGGCATGAAGTTCTGAAAGCTCTTGATGGAGATGCCTTGCTTTTTTTCCGATTGGTGAGCAGTCATCAACTTATGCCTGTTTTTTTCCCTTTCCTTGAAGTTTTGAAAGATCAGCGCCTTGTTTTTGGTGACCACTATGAAGGAGGGAGGCTCCTTCATTCACTTCTTTCCCTTCAGTCGGCTCAAAACATTCATGCGGAAAGCGCCGTACAAATGGCGGCATTGCTTCATCATGTAGGCTGTCCGTCTGTAGAAAAATATTTAATTGATTGGGCATGGCCGGCTGCTCTTCGCAACGAAATCGAGATGTTGGTAAAGTATCATTCATTACTGCTGTCTCCCCTCTCTTTAGAAACAGCGGTTTCTATAAATGGAGAGCTAGGGGCACACATAGTTGAAAAGTTGTTCCTTCTTGCTCGTGCAATATTGGCGGCGTCGGGGAAATCTGACGAGTTATGTCGAAAAAACCGTATTCTCTATAGCGCAACGGCAGCTCGGCTATTTTGTGCAGATTTTCTTCCAGATGGTGATGAGCTCATGTCGATGCTCAATGTGGAGGAGGGCCCTCTTATTGGCATTTTGAAAGTAGGGCTTCGTCAAGCTGTGGCTAAAAAAGAGATCCGTAGCCGTGAAGACGTGGTGAAGTGGTTAGAGAAAAACACCCCAGACGGAGGAGTCCCCACATCAAAGTAAAAGGGAGAATAGAGGGCTTGAAAACTCCTCCGCCAAGATGTTTTTAAAGCAATCTGTCGATTATTTTTTCTAACAAACAGGAAGCGAAATGACAATCTTCCAGAGAACAGAAAGCTTGTGGAGTGTATGCTTTTTGTACAGGTATAGAAAGAGAGAGGGTAAGGAAGACTGCCTCACCCCCTGTCGTAGGGTTATAGTTTTATTGAACCTGCCAGAGATGTGGCTATCCCTATCCAGTGTCGCATCTCTTCCATGGTAGAACCTTCCATTCGTACCGTTCGCCCATCTACGCGAATAACCCCTGGAACATAAGACACTTCGTCACATTGGCGGGAATATTTAAACGTAATCTCTAAGGAATAAGGAGTAGCAATTTTCATAACGGGGGCTTTTTTAGATTGTATAGACGCTACTGCTTTTTTTGCCGCTTCTTTCAAAAGAGAGAAAGAGACGGAAGGAGGTAATAGGGTTGCGCAGCTGTTAGAGCGCCCTTCTTTTACAGCACACGTAATGAGATTGCTCCCTAAAAGCGCCAGAGCCTCTCGACAGGCGGCGGCATCTCCAGAGACGAGTGCTACGGGAATATGATGTTCAGCACAGACTGCGGCATTGAGCCCGGTCTCACCTACGTTGTGGCCATTGAGCGTTACGTTGAAGACAGAACTTCCAGAAACAGTGTGGTCTAGCACCGCTTCTGGCGTCCCTGCCATAGCATGGTAGGCGATAAAAAATGCTCCGTCGCATCCTTGAACCCCTTCAATCATGCCAAGTGCTTTGGGAGTTCCAGAGATAAGCCGAACCTCTTTGGGCAACTGCGATACATCAATATTAATCATTCGTGCATGTGAATCGTTTACAAGTATTTCGGTTGCGCCAGCTTCAAGTGCTCCTTCAACGACGGCTTTTAGATCGTGATATTGCATTGTGCACCCAAAAGCGTATTCATTTACAGCCTCGGCACGTACGTGTAAAGGACTTACGATGCCGGTAGCCCCTTCCATATCCACGCTTATGTAGATCTTCACTGGAATCACCTCAATAATAAGAATTCAATGCTTTGATTGACAATTATAAATGATCGTTGTAAAAATGGATAGACAAATGGACCCATTTTTTTATCCATTTAGGGATGAAGGGGAAGGGGGGAACGGAATGGAGGGAAAACTACGAGCAGATGAGGTAGTTTTTCGCCATGTTATCGCAAAGCTTGTTGCCAAAGAATTGCGCCCCGGAGACAGAATTTATGAAACGGCCCTGAGTAAAGAACTAGGTGTGAGCCGTACTCCTATACGACAGGCTATTAGTCGTCTTATTGCGCAGGGAGTTCTTGAAAATAGGGAAGGGCAGAAGGGATATGCAATCCCCATTCTTACTCCTGAGGATATGCAACAGGTTTATGTTTCTCGGGAAGTGGTTGAAGCTCAATGTGCTTACTACGCGGCTTCTAATGCCACACCGGAAGATATTGCACTTCTTTGGGACTATAATATGCAAGAGCGACGCCTTTATGATAGTGATGAAAAAGAGCGTTTCGCCAATCTCAACGAAAAATTCCACCTTTCTATCGTTCGGCTCAGTGAAAATATATATTTGCAACGTTTTGCTCTCCAGCTCTATTGGCGAGCGCAACTCTATACTTTCTATCTTGGAAGCTTTTACCGTACCTACCGAAACCTTGCGGAAAAAAAGGCGTTCCCTCAAGATCCTGACCACCATACAAACTCAGAACATGCTCGTATTATACGAGCCATAGAAAATAAGGATAGTGAGGAGGCCAAACTATCTATGGCCGATCACATACAACGTACCTATAGGCATTTTTGTAGGTTAATGTAGAGTTTCTTCTAGAATTTGGAAGGATGTGTAGATGGATATTTTACATATATAGGGGGTGGATGAGGCCGGAGAAAAACCATCTATGGTTTTCCGGAGGTGTCGTGGAGACATTCCAAGTCCTGTAAATCCTCCTTCGGGGTGTGGTTTCCATTCCCGTTGCTCTATGGCGAAAGATATTTGTAAAAGAGAGGTTCCAGAGTGGCGTGAAATAGAGACAAAGCATTGGGTTGCTTGTCACTTTGCGTAAAAATGAGGGAGTAGTTTTATGAAAAAACAGAAACGTATTGCTGATTATGGTATTTTAATTGGTCAAATGGAGCGAGGAGCATTAAATGCTATTACAGATGTTCCGGGAGTAAAAGTGGGGCACTGTACTCTTGATGAAGGATCTGTAAAAACAGGTGTCACGGCGATTCTTCCTCATGAGGGGAATATGTTTCAGGAGAAATTAGTGGCAGCGTGTCATGTAATTAACGGTTTTGGTAAATCTGTGGGATTGGTACAAGTAGAAGAAATGGGGACCCTTGAAACGCCTATTATTCTTACAAATACATTGAGTACAGGGACGGCAGTAGAAGCATTGGTGCGCTATATGTTAAAAGAAAATAAAGATATAGGTCGAGAAACGGGAACGGTCAACCCTGTAGTATGCGAGTGTAACGATGGCTTTTTAAACGACATTCGTGGTTTGCATGTAAAGGAGGAGAATATTTTTTCTGCCCTCGCACGTGCGGATAAGGAATTTGAAGAGGGGAGTGTAGGGGCAGGTAGGGGAATGTCGTGTTACCAGCTTAAAGGGGGGATTGGCTCAGCTTCACGTGTTTTTACTATAGGCGGAGAAAAATTTGTTCTCGGTGTTTTAGTTCTCTCAAATTTTGGGGAGAAGGGAGACTTAGTTATTGATGGCTTGAAAGTCGGGAGAAAAATAGTAGAAGTCGAATCTTCGCTAAAAGAAAAAGAACAAGGATCCATTATTGTTATTATATCTACTGATATTCCTATGACTGAACGACAGCTGAAGCGAGTTTGCCGTCGTGCTTCCGTAGGCATTACCCGTACGGGAGCTTATATTGGGAATGGCAGCGGCGAGATTGCGTTGGCTTTCACTACGGCTAATCGGTTTTCGCACTATGAAGACAGAGCGGTTTGCCCTATAGGGATGTTTAATGAAAATCATATAAATGTTGTTTTTCGTGGAGTTGTAGAGGCTACAGAAGAGGCGGTGTTGAATTCTATGATTTGTGCTGAAACGACTATAGGGCGAGATGGGAATATTCGTCGTTCTCTTAAGGAATATGAATCATTTTTTGTATGCTCCGATTGATAATTCAAAGCATTGATTATATGATGAATATACTTTTAGGAAGGTGCGACGAGCTTTTCTATATTCTCGTAGGAGGGAAGAACTGCATGAAGAAAAAATTATGGATAGCTTTGCTCATGGCGTTAGCGTGTGTTTTTGTTGTGTCTGCGGCTTTTGCTGCCCCTCAGCCAGGTGGCATTTTGAGGTGGCGCTTGATCAATGATCCACCTTCTCTCGATCCAGTTTTTTCTAACATTACAGTGGCAACCCGTGGTTCAAACCTGTATCTGGAAACTTTGGTAACTACATCTGCAGATGGGAAAAAGATACTGCCTCTTTTGGCCGAAAGTTGGGAAGTTAGCGACGATGCTTCAGTTTGGACCTTTCATCTTCGTAAAGGAGTTCACTTCCAGAAAACAGTTTTAGGAGAAGCGACGCTGAATGGTGGTCGCGAGATGACGGCAGAGGACGTAAAGTACAGCTTTGAACGTCTCGTAAAGATGAAAGCAGCGCGGGTCTTCTTCGCAAGCAGCATTGCTGGGTATAAAGACCTGAATGATGGCAAGGTTGATGAATGGAGTGGCATCAAAGTCCTTGACAAGTATACGATTCAGTTCACCCTCGAGTCTTCTTTTGCTCCCTTCCTTGCGGTTATGACATACCCCAATTTTGGCATTGTTCCTAAGGAAGATGCGGAAAAGTGGGGGAAGGAGTTTACCTTCCATCCAGTTGGTACTGGACCGTTTGTTCTTGAAAAATGGGATCATGATAACCTCGTTTCCTTCCGAAAGAACCCCGATTATTGGGGAAAAGACGCTGATGGGAATCAGCTCCCCTATCTTGATGGTATCGATCTTGTTGTTATCCCCGATAATAGTGTAGCCTATCTTGAGTTTAAGAAGGGTAATATCGATGTGCTGCCAGATATTCCTGACGAGTATTATCGCGAAATTAAAAAAGAATTTGAAGGTCAGTTCCAGGAAATACCAGGTTTGGACGTTCAGTATTACGGCATGAACCAGACGAAGCCTCCTTTTGACAATATTAAGGTTCGGCAGGCTCTGAATTACGCAGTGAATAGAGAGGCTATTAGTGAATTAGTCCTTAATGGACGTTATTCGGTAGCAAAAGGTGTTCTGCCCCCTGGTATGCCCGCCTATAATCCTGATATGAGATGTTATTCCTATAATCCTGAAAAAGCCAAAGCGCTTTTGAAAGAAGCAGGGTACGAGAAAGGTTTTGAGGTTACTCTCCATTACAATAATAACCCTCGTCATAAGGCTATAGGCGAAGCAGTTCAGGCGCAGCTTGCCGAGCTTGGCATTAAAATGAATCTTTCCTCTTCTGAGGTAGGGGCACATTATGATGCCGTTCGTCGTGGCGATTATGGCTTGTTTAGGGCTGGATGGGCTGGAGATTATGTAGACCCTGATAACTTCCTTTACACATTGTTCTACTCAGGGAACATTGGCCCTCAAGGGAACTACTCTCGATATAAGAACGAAGATGTAGATACGTGGCTTGTGGACGCTCGTCGAGAAACTGACCGTGAGAAACGTATTGAGCTTTACAAGAAGGCAGAACAGAAAATTGTTGATGATGCAGTGTGGCTTTTCCTTTTCTATAGCACGAACAGCCTCGTTACAGGACCGAATGTAAAGAACGTTCATCTTGATTTCTTGGGAGACTATATGACGAAACTTACCCAAGTGTATATTGAAAAATAAAATTATCGCATAGTGACGGAACTTAAGGAGGGAGACCGTGAAACGGTCTCCCTCTTTCGATTGGATATTAGAAGAAGAGAAACACGTGAAAGGAGCTTATACCCTCTATGAAACGAAACGTAGAAATAACAGATTTGTTGAAATATCGTTTTCTTTCAGTGCCTTCATTTTCTCCAGATGGCGAGCATATTTGTTTCCGGGTTCACCAAGCTTTACGAGAGGAGAATTGTTACTCTACAAACCTTTGGATCTACAATCTTTCTCGGGGAGATCTTCGTCAACTTACTACCTCGGGGAAAGAAAAAATTTTTGCATGGAAGCCAGACGGACGTTCTCTTATTTTTGCCAGTGAGAGACAAGAGCCAGAAAAAAATAAGACGTATCTTTACTCTATATCTATAGATGGAGGGGAAGCATATTCTTTAGCTCAGATTCCCATGTCTCTTTCATCGCTCGCTGCTCTTAACAACGATATGCTTTTAATCACAGCTTCTTTCGAGCCAAAGTATGAGAACCCAGATGAAGGGGACTATATAGTTTTTGATCAGATTCCGTTCTGTTCCAATGGCAAAGGATATACGGGCCAACGCCGTAATGGATTATATGTGTATAAGCTTTCCACAGGAGAATTAACGCGGCTTTCTCCTGAAGATATGGATGTGGAAAACTTTTGCATCGATGAAAAATGCAAGAAGGTTTTGGCCTGGGGGCCACGCTATCGTTATGTTAAAGGGCTTTATAACGTTTTATGGGAGTTCGATGTTACGACTGGAAGAGGTTCCGAACGCCTGCAAGGAGAGACGTTCACGTGTAGATGGGCAGGTTATGTTAATGGAGACATTTGGGTTACTGGTAGTTATTTAGATAAACACGGTGTCAATGAAAATGTTAAATTTTATAAGATTCTCAAGCAGGATATTCAGTGTATATCTCCCGATTTAGATCGAGGCTTGCGGAACTCTATCGGATGCGATTGTCGATATGGAACAACAGATCTGAACCTCGCTTTTTATGCCCAAGACGATACAGTTTGGTTTGTTTCCACTGATAATTTCCGTTCTCATCTTCACACTATCAAGTCGGATGGTTCTATAAAACAGGTCACCCATGACCTTTTTTCGGTGGATGATTATCGCATATATAAAGACATGGCTGCTGTTATAGGTTTAAAAGGTCTTGCTCTTCAGGAGCTTTATCTTGTTAAAGATGGTAAAGAACAACAGGTAACTCACTTTAATGACTGGCTTGGAGAAGAGTGTAACCTCCCTGAACCTGTTCATGTGGTTGTGGATAATGGGACGGATATGCCTATAGATGGGTGGTACATGAAACCAGTAAATTACGAAGAGGACCGAACATATCCTGCTATTTTAAATATTCATGGTGGCCCCAAGATGACTTTTGGGGATGTCTTTTTCCATGAAATGCAATATTGGGCTGCTCAGGGATACGGAGTCTTTTTCTGCAATCCCAGAGGAAGCGACGGGAAAGGGAATGGCTTTGATGATATTCGAGGTAAGTATGGTACTGTAGATTATGAAGATATAATGACTTTTACCCATTGGATTATAGAAAATGTTCCTTTTGTGGATAGAAATCGCCTTGGAGTTACAGGTGGCTCTTATGGTGGATTTATGACGAACTGGATTATTGGGCATACCAACCTTTTCAAAGCGGCTGTTTCCCAACGAAGCATCAGTAATTGGGTGTCGAAAGCCGGGGTCTCTGATATAGGGTATTATTTCGTGCCAGATCAGCAAGCTGCTGATATCTGGACTGATGTAGAAAAATTATGGTGGCATTCTCCTTTAAAGTATGCAGATCAGGCTCAAACTCCAACTCTTTTTCTTCACTCCGATGAAGATTATCGTTGCGAATTGTCACAAGGATTGCAAATGTTTTCCGCTTTAAAACGTCATGGCGTTGAAAGCCGTATGTGTGTTTTTAAAGGCGAGAACCATGAATTGAGCCGAAGCGGGAAGCCCCGGCAACGTCTTGCCCGCCTAAGGGAAATGACAAATTGGTTTGATCGTTTTTTGAAAGACAAGAGATAAAGAGGATGCTCTAACAGTTTGTTCAGCACCCCAAAAGTCGGACAGAAAATCCAGCGTTTGGGGTGCTCTTATCTTTATTTATTATTTATGTTCGGCGAGTAGATATTCGAGGCAGGTTCTAGTTGCAAAAGCAGAAGCGCCGAGACCGTAGCAATCGAATTCCTTTTCGTAGTAATCTACTGCGGCTATATCGAGATGAGCCCATGGAATAGTAGGATCTACGAATTCTCTTAAGAACATGCCGGCTGTAATAACGCCGCCTCCAGGGCCACCAGTGTTTACTACATCTGCGTATGGGGTATCAATTTGTTCCCGAAGCTTTTCGTCGTCCATGGCAAAACGGTGGAACCGCTCGCCTGCTTTTTCAGCAGAGAGAAGCACGTCGTTACTCAGCTTGTCCCAGTCAGAAACAAGGCCAGCAGTATAGTTTCCAAGGGCGGTGACAGCAGCACCTGTAAGAGTGGCCATGTCGATAATAGCGTTAGGCTTGAGAGTGGATGTGTAAGCAAGCATATCTGCTAGAGTCACTCGTCCCTCTGCGTCAGTGTTTTTAATTTCAATTGTCTTGCCATTGAAAGCGCGGATGATGTCGTCGGGTCTATAGGCATTGCCGTCGGGCATGTTTTCTACAGCACCGAAGAGACCGTGAACTTCGTAGGGGCATTGAAGGGCTGGAAGAGCATTCATAATGCCTAGAACATTGCAGGCCCCAGTTTTATCGCATTTCATGGTTTTAATGCCATCCCTAGTTTTTATACAAAGCCCGCCGCTATCGAAGGTAACGCTTTTTCCTACGAGGGCTATTTTTCCAAGGGTCTCTTCCCCTTGAGGATGATATGTAAGGTGAACGAGTCTTGGGGGTGTTTTAGAACCCTTTCCTACATGCCAAAGAGCTAAAAGGCCTTTGTCTTGAATCTGTTGCTCGTCAAGAATAGTGAGTTCCATTCCATGACGGGAGGCTATTTCTCGGGCAATGTCGGCCATAATGAGGGGAGTGATTACATTGCCTGGCTCATTGGCTAGGTCTCGCGAGTATGTTTGAGCGGTAGCAACATGACGCCCCTGCTCCATGGCTTGAAGGTCCCCGCCTTCAAGGAAGAAAGATTCACATGTTGCAGCAGGAGATGTGTCGGTAGTGCGATATTTAGTAAACCGGTAATTGCCAAGAATAGCACCTTCAGCTATAGCTTTGCTGCTGGCGGCTGTGGGAGGTTCGGGGAGGGCGAGAGAAAAAATTTTAAGCCCTATGGTTGTCCCTTTCCTAATATATTCAGCAGTTTTATTTCGGTATAGGGTTGTAAGATCAGAAGATCGTTCAACTCTTTTTCCGAGCCCAATAACAGCAAGCCAATAGGAGCCTTCGGAAAGCGGAATAAACTGAATGGCACCCTTTTTACCCCATTTCGAAAGAAAGTCACTATAGGGGGCCAAGGAATCTGGTAGCTTTGCATCTTCGAAGATCATAAAACCTCGAACACTCATAGGTGTTGTATAAGATGGGGGTAAGCTTAAAAAATCCATGATGAACACCTCCAGAAATAGTGGCATTACATATCTACTATACAACAAAGGGAGAAAGAGAGGATATAATTTTAAAGGTTAGTTGCACATCTTTATTATCTTCGAGTAGCTTTGGTGGTGTGGGGAAGAGATCCTTTCAATCCTCGAACACCGTGTATCCCAACTTTCTAGAATATGGAGGCGTAGTTTATGACCGATGGAAGCAATGTAACTCTTTCTTATTACGAAAAGGCTCAGGAACTTCATGAAAAGCACATGGTTGTGGATGCTCATTTCGATCTTTTACCATTGGTGTTAGGGAAACGGTTGAAAGGAGAGACTCACGTTATTGAACGGGATTATCTTCCTTCTTTGAGGGCAGGGGGAGTCAACCTTGTCATTTCGTCTCTTTTCGTCCCTAACGAGTACTTGCCTGAAATGGGATTGCGCCGAGCCTTGGATTTAGTGAGCGTACTTCACGCAGAAATGGAGGAAAGCCCAGGCCTCTTTTCTTTGTGTAGGAATACCCAGGAGATACGCCATGCCAAAGAAAAAGGGGAACTTGGAATTCTCCTCTCCTTTGAGGGACTTGAACCTATAGGAAATGATCTCGCTTTGCTTCGTATCTTTTATGAGTTGGGAGTGCGAGGGATTGGAATTACATGGAGCCGTCGGAACTTTGCCGCAGATGGTTGTTTTTTTAATCCGGTAGAGGAAGGGCGAAAGGGTGGGCTAACAGAATTTGGCGTTAAAGTTGTACGAGAAGCCACCCGCCTGGGTATGTATTTTGACATAAGCCACCTTAATGATGAAGGAATGGAAGATCTGTTTAGTTTGTATCAGGGACCAATCATGGCTTCTCATTCTAACTGTAGATCGTTAATGCCCTCTATGAGAAATCTCACAGATGATTTAATTGGCAAATTGGCACGAAGTGGTGGAGTTATGGGTATGAATGTTTGTAGTACTTTTGTAGGGGATCCGGATGTAAAAAAGCTGGACGAGAAAGATCTGACCAATCATGTAGATCATATCCGGAGTTTAGTGGGAGTAGATCATGTAGGTTTTGGTTTCGATTTTTGTGATGAAATGAGAGATTTTACCAAGCCGGGACCTCATCGAAATTATGATTGTATTAAAGGGCACCATCATTCTATAGAATTTACAGCAGAGCTTCTATCGAGAGGGTATAGTGAGGATGAAGTAATAAAAGTTATAGGCGGAAATTTCATAAGTTTTTTAGAAAAGACGATAGGATAAATAAGAGAGGGACTTTTTAAAGTCCCTCTCTTATAGTAAGCATATAGAGCCTGGCACTCTTTTATATAACGGAGCTTTTTATTTTTCTTGGAGGAAACAGGCAGTGTAATGCTCATCTCCACGATCTCTAAGCTCGGGAGTTTCTTGAGAACAGCGCTCCATGACATATGGGCAACGGGTATGGAAGCGGCAGCCTTTTGGAGGATTGGCGGGAGAAGGAATATCTCCTTCCAGGGGAATTCGGATTCCTCGTTGCTCGGGGTCGGGGAGAGGGATAGATGAAAGAAGGGCTTTTGTATAGGGATGCATGGGATGCCTGAATATCTCTTCTTTTCCCCCTAACTCCACTATAGTGCCAAGATACATAATAGCAATTCTGTCGGAAATAAATTTCACCACAGAGAGGTCATGGGTAATAAAAAGATATGTGAGGCCGAACTCTTCTTTCAGATCCATAAGCTCGTTGAGAACCTGGCTCTGTATAGAGACGTCCAAAGCACTTACAGGCTCGTCGCAAACTATAAACTCTGGGGCTAAGGCTAGGGCCCTGGCGATGCCTATTCTCTGTCTCTGCCCCCCTGAGAACTCGTGGGGATAGCGGAAGCGGTGCTCCGGAAGAAGCCCAGCTTTCACAATAATGTTTGTAATGTAGGTATCCAGCTCTTTTTTTCCCGTGGCAATGCCGTAAAATTTTACGGCTTCTCCTACTATTTCTTGCACTGTCATACGGGGATTGAGACTCCCATAAGGGTCTTGAAAGATAATCTGGATATTTTTCCGAATCTCCGCAGGATTTTCCTTCAGAGTTTCCCCCACGTCCCTTCCCTTGAAATAAACAGATCCGGCTGTGGGAGTGAGAAGATGCATAATAGTCCGGCCTGTTGTAGATTTGCCACATCCAGACTCTCCTACTAATCCAAGAGTTTCCCCTCTTTTTATAGTGAAGGACACGCCATCCACAGCTTTTACGTAGCCAACGGTTTTTTTGAATATTCCTTTCTTTATAGGAAAATATTTTTTGAGCCCTTCGACCCTGAGAAAGTCCTGATCGTTTTTATTCATTTTCCACACCTACCTTCTCGGGGTGATCTTCATAGAGCCAGCATCGAATAGCTCGATTATTGGAAAGAAGATAAAGGGGCGGTTCCTCTGTAGTGCATCGATCGAAACATTCGGAGCAGCGATTGTGAAATTTACAGCCAGAAGGGAAATTCAACGGGCTTGGAACAACGCCAGGTATAACATCAAGTCGTTTTGCCTGTGTATTGAGATGAGGGATAGAGTGAAGGAGGCCACGGGTGTAGGGATGCTGAGGTTTTTTAAAAAGAGGGACGACTGGTGCTCTCTCCACAACTTTCCCTGCATACATAACAACTACATTCTGCGCCATTTGGGCTATGACACCGAGGTCATGTGTAATAAAAATAATAGCCGAATTCATTTTTTTCTTGAGTTCGTTCATGAGATCAAGAATTTGAGCTTGAACGGTTACGTCAAGAGCTGTAGTTGGTTCGTCGGCAATGAGAAGGGATGGGTTGCATGCTAGCGCCATGGCTATCATGGCCCTCTGTCGCATTCCTCCAGAAAGCTGATGAGGATACTCTGTCATTCTTTGACGAGCGGATGGAATACTTACCAACTCCAAAAGTTCCACTGCTTTTTCGAAAGCCGCCTTATTATCCATGTTTTGGTGAAGCCGAAGAGGTTCCATAATCTGCTCACCAATAGTAAAGACAGGATTGAGACTCGTCATAGGCTCTTGGAAAATCATGGAGATGTCATTCCCTCGAATTTTTTGCATCTCTTCTTCCGATAATGTAGTGAGATCTTTCCCGTCAAAAATGATCCTGCCTCCAGCTATTCGACCAGCTGGGCGTGGCAAAAGCCCCATAATAGAGAGGGATGTAACTGATTTTCCACATCCGGATTCTCCCACTATTCCTAGAGTCTCGCCAGATTCTACTGAAAAGGAGACGCCATCGACTGCCTTCACTGTTCCAGCATCTGTATCGAAATATGTTTTAAGGTTTTTGACTTCTAGCAATGCCATGTTTTTCCCCTACCTTTTCAACCGTACATCAAGAGCGTCGCGAAGACCATCACCTACGAAGTTAAAAGCGAGAACGGTGTACATAATCGCTAATCCGGGGAATATTGCCCACCACCATTGCCCAGTGGTCAAATATCGCTGGCCTTCAGATATCATAAGTCCCCAGCTTGGCGTAGGTGGTTGTGCGCCAAAGCCGAGGAAGGCCAAACCGGCTTCGGTAGTAATAACTCCGCCCATCCCCAATGTGGCCTGTACGATGATAGGAGCGATGGCATTGGGAAGAATGTGACGAAAAATGATTCTTGAAGTAGGCAATCCAAGGGCTTTTGTCGCCTCAACATATTCTCTTTCTCGAAGAGAAATAAACTGAGCTCTGGCTACACGGGCAATAGGAACCCATGAAACTATACCAATAGAGATAAAGATGACGATCATCCCAGGATTTTTAAAAACAGCTACGACGGCAAGAACGAAGAGGAAGAAGGGGAAAGCGAAGACGACATTAATAAGCCATGAAATGATGTCATCTATATACCCGCCAAAATATCCTGCCAAGGCACCAAGAGTAACGCCTAAAAGGAGGGACACGATGGTAGCAAAAATTCCAATCTGCAACGATATTCTGGCCCCATAAATAATTCGGCTTAAAATGTCCCGCCCGTAAAGATCTGTGCCCATCCAGTGTTCTGCAGAAGGAGAGGCAAGTTTTGCTTTGATCCCTTCTGTCCAGACGAGCTGTTTAATAGGGTCATGAGGAGCTATGAGAGGCGCAAAAATAGCTACAATAAGCAAGCTGATAACCATAAAAAGGCCTATCATAGCCAACTTGTTGCGACGGAAACGAATCCAAGCCTCGTACCATAGGTTACCAGTAGTGATTTTTTCTGCCATAACTCTTTCTCCTGTCAGTTTAGTCGTAACGGATTCGTGGATCGAAGAAACCGTATGAAATGTCGACGATGAGGTTGGCGATGAGGAAGATGATCGCCATGAAGATAACGGTTCCACGAATCATGGGGAAATCCCTTGCTATAAGGGCATCTACAGAAAGTCGTCCAATGCCTGGCCATGCGAAGATTGTTTCTGTCAGAACAGCGCCAGAGAGAAGAGATGCTATTTGAGTTCCAATAATAGTGATGATAGGGATCATGGCATTTTTGAGGGCGTGTTTCATAATGACTATGTTTTTGCCTAACCCCTTAGCGCGGGCAGTTCGGATATAATCTTGACTGAGGACTTCAAGCATACAGGATCGGGTAAGCCTGGCTGTTAATGCGGCAGGCCGAATGCCTAATGTGATCATGGGAAGTATGAGATATTTTAAAGAGCCATCTCCATATCCCGCTCCAGGAATCCATCCAAGAGTATACGCAAAAACAAATAATAACAGGAGACCAATCCAGAATACTGGCGCGCTGACTCCTGCTATGGCAACAAACATAGCCGAGTAATCAAAAACAGAATATTGTTTTACTGCTGAGACAATACCGGCTAAAATGCCGATAGTAGTTCCTACAATAAGAGCTCCGACAGCTAATTTAGCAGTGGCCCCAAGGCGATTTACAATAGCATCGAACACTTTTTCGTTTGTTCGATAGGATGTTCCAAGGTCTCCTTTGCATACTTGAGAAATAAAGCGGACGTACTGGACGTGGAGCGGGAGATCAAGGCCTAAATCCGCTCGTATTTTTGCAAGGGTTTCTGGGTCGCCACGTTGCCCCATCATAATCATGGCGGGGTCTCCGGGCACTACATTAATGAGGAGAAAAACAGCAGTTATAACGCCCCACACAACAGGAATAGTGTAGAGAATTTTCCTCGTGATGTAAGAAAACACGATGATCATCCCTTTCTGTCGTTAAATGTGTTTCGAAAAATAACAGGTGAAGATTAAGTCAAGAATACACCCCCCCAAAATGTAAGACTTGGGAAAATGATACACTATAAACTCTTTCAGAGAAAGAAGAGGTTGTTTTTACGGATAAAAAAATATAGAGAATATGGAAGTTTAATTTTTATAGAGTTATACAGAAGAGAATAAAGAACCCCCCTCAAAAAAGAGGGGGGTTGATGTTTTTTACAGATTTTTTAAACGTCGAGATTTCGAACTTCGTGGGCATTGGCAACAATAAAATCTCGCCGCGGTTCCACCTTATCGCCCATAAGAATGCTGAAGTATTCATCAGCTGCCATGGCATCTTCAACCTCGATGCGTTTGAGAACTCGATTTTGAGGGTCCATCGTGGTCTCCCATAGCTGTTCAGGATTCATTTCGCCCAAGCCCTTATAACGCTGTACGCCAACTCTTTTGGGGTCTGAGGAAGAATCCACAGTTTGACGTAGCTCTTTATCGCTAAAACAGTAGGTAACTTTTTTCCCCTGCTGAACGCGATAAAGGGGGGGCTGAGCCAAGTAGAGATGGCCTTTTTCTATAAGGTCTGGCATATAGCGGAAAAAGAAGGTGAGAAGCAATGTGCTTATATGGGCTCCGTCTACGTCAGCATCTGTCATGATAATAACCTTGTTGTATCGTAACTTTTCATAGTCAAAGTCATCACCAATGCCACAGCCTAATGCCTGTATGATAGTTCGGATCTCGTTGTTACTCAAAACTTTGTCAAAACGAGCTTTCTCCACGTTAAGTATTTTCCCACGCAATGGAAGGATGGCCTGGAAACTTCTGTCGCGTCCCTGTTTGGCACTGCCGCCTGCTGACTCTCCTTCGACGATGTAGACTTCACTGATGTGAGGATCTTTGCTGGAACAGTCTGCGAGCTTACCAGGAAGGTTCATGCCTGTCATAGCCGTTTTACGTACAAGCTCTCGGGCTTTCTTTGCTGCGGCCCGGGCTTGCCGAGCCTTCAGAGCCTTTTCTACAACAGGTTTAAGTACGTCCTCATGTTCTTCCATATATGTAAGAAGACCGTCGTAGACAATGGAATCAGTGATTCCTTTTATTTCACTATTCCCTAACTTTGTTTTAGTCTGCCCTTCAAATTGAGGGTCCGACATTTTTACTGAGATAACGCAAGTCAATCCTTCTTTTAAGTCTTCACCAGAAAGGTTTTCATCTTTTTCACGAAGCATTTTGGTTCTTCTTGCTACTTCATTAATGGCTCTGGTAAGAGCTGCTCTAAATCCAGAGACATGGGTTCCACCCTCAATAGTATGAATCATATTTGTGAAGGCATAGATTCTTTCCAAGTACCCATCATTATACTGAATACCTACTTCTACAGAGGCTCCATCTTTCTCCCCCTGGATAACAACAGGTTCTGGATGAAGAGGAGTTTTCCCCTTGTTAAGATATTCGATGAAGGTTTTGATGCCGCCTTCGTAGTGGAAGTCTATGGTTTTACCGGAACGGCGATCTTCAAGGGTTATGCGCAAACCGGGGTTCAAGAAAGCCATTTCCCGAAGACGTCCTGCTAGTACCTCACTGGAAAATCGTACTTCATCGAAAATAGTTGGATCAGGGTGAAAACATACCAGAGTCCCTCTTTTTGTAGTGGGGGTCCCTTCTGACAAATCTGTAACTGGTATCCCTTTCTCAAAGCGTTGCTTCCGGGCTACGTCATTTCGATATATGGTAATTTCAAGCCACTGAGACAGTGCGTTGACGACAGAAACGCCAACGCCATGAAGTCCTCCCGAAACTTTATACGCCTGGTTATCAAATTTCCCTCCAGCGTGAAGTACAGTAAGAACAACTTCCGATGCTGGACGACCGCTAGATGGGTGAGGATCTGTAGGTATTCCCCGTCCATTATCTTCAACCGAGACACTCTCATCCTCATAGATAATGACAGAGATCTTGTCGCAGTAACCGGCAATAGCTTCGTCTATGGAGTTGTCAACGACCTCGTACACGAGATGATGGAGGCCCCGAGGCCCCGTATCTCCAATGTACATGCCAGGGCGCTTGCGAACGGCTTGAAGGCCTTCCAGAACTTGTATGTCTTTGGCCGTGTACTGTTTGGCCGGTGTTGTCATATATGATCTCCTCCTTGGTACTTTTGCTTGAATTCCTGAGCACGACGTCTTGATTCTTTCGTGAAAGCGCGGTATCTTCTTGACAGAGTTTCAGGTTTAAAACCAGTAGCGGCAACTGATCCGTCTTTCAGATAGAGAGCTGTTTCGTCCCCATGACGTATTATGGCGACTATTTTTCCTGCCGAAATGATACCTTGTCCTTCGAGGGGAATAAACATGCTCTTACATCCTTTCTTTTCCTGTGGCTGCAACCTAAATATTATACCAAATATGGTAGAGTCTTGCTTTTGATAAGTTTTAAGGAGGAGCTCTTAATTGAAATTCTTTTCTTTGTTAAAAAAAACTCTTTTTCATCTCGGTTCTGCTCTTCGCTCAGAGTGGCAGACTTTTGCTGCTGTTATTGTGGGCAATGTTCTCATGGCCCTTGCAGTGGTTATTTTTATTATGCCTAATCGATTCCCTGACCTGGGAGTTTCAGGGCTTGCAGTACTCTCTAATTATGTATGGGGTATCTCACCATCCTGGGTTATTCTTATAGGCAATGCCATATTGATGCTCTGGGCCTGGCGAGAGCTCTCGCCTCGATTTGTAATTTGGACGTTGTTTTCAATTATTCTTTTTTCTTTTTTAATCAAAGTTTTTGAGTTTATTCCATTCCTTAATCTCAATGATAAATTTATGGCGGCAGTTGTTAGCGGGGTCATAAAGGGATTTGGGGCAGGCCTAATTCTTAGAATGGGGGCATCTACAGGAGGGCTCGACATACCGGGTATGGCCCTTCGTAAACGTTATGGCATAGAGATGGGGCAATTTTCCATATCGTGTAACTCCGTGATACTGCTTCTTTCCGCCTTTGTTGTGGGAATTCAGTCTACTATTTATGGCGTCGTTGCTCTCTATATATATGGGATCGTTCTCGACAATACGACCCGTTCCTTTGACAGGCGGAAGCAAGTGTTTGTTATTACGAATCATCCCCATGAAGTGTCAGGGTTTATTACGGGAAGCCTCCATCGGGGAGTAACTCTTCTTCATGGAGAGGGAGGGTTTTCTGGGAAGGAACGAATTGTCCTCTTGGCCCTTTTAGAGCCTCGACAAGTTGTGGCTCTAAAACGTTTCCTCGCAGAGAACGATCCCCATGCTTTTATGTCTATTAACGAGGCCTCCGAAGTAGTTGGGAAAGGATTCAAGAGCTGGAAGTCTCTATAGGCTGTAGCAACCGTATCTGGACGGCCATGAACATTCATGCTTGAAAGGGCATGGAGTGCAACGTCCAGGGAGAGGGGAAAAAGGCCCCGCTATCCCTCCTTTTGCCATGGTTTTGATAGCCTCCTCAAGTTCCTCCCATCCTTGAGGGTCGGGAGTATCCACTTTTTCTTCCTGTCCCTCTCGAAGATGCCATAAAGCAAGAGATATTCGAGAGGGCGCGAAGATCTTTTGAGCTGCGAGACCGTAAAAAAGAATTTGGTCGTTATAAAGATTTTCTGGCACTTTCGAAATAGTTGTAATTTTATAATCCCTTATGAAGAGGCAATCTCCTTCCTTCCAAAGAAGATCGATAGCTCCTCCCATTTGTGGCCCTTGTGGAATATGGAGTTGGAATGGGACCTCTTTCAGGACGGTGTCAGCATGTTTTTGAATTCTCTCTACAGTTGGGCTCTTTTGGAAAGTAGAAAGCCATGTATAGAGCTGATGAGGAACGCCTCTATGAAACCAGATGGGTCTAAGGTCCGAAGGTAGCTTTTCTCCGAATAACTGCCAGTTATTTTCGTTTGGGAAAAAAACTTCTATTGGTTCTTCTACAAAATTCCATTGCGAGAGAAGATAGTGAGCCAAGCTGCCAAGATCTGTTCCTCCTTCATATCTTTCATCGCTGGGCTGTTCCCATACGAGCTCTTGCCCTTGCCTATGTTTTAAACGGAAAGCGTAGGGGCAATATCTATAAAGAGCAAAAGATGTTGCGCTTACTCTGCTAAGAAATAGACAGTTTTGCTCGGGGCATGGGACGGCTATGGGAGCATTCTCTTGTTCTTTCTCTTTGCCTTCATTAAAAGGTGAGGAGAGTGTCGGAAGGTCTTCTTTCTGTATAAAAGCAGCGATATCCCCCTCTTTTTTACAAAGCATTTCCAGCCAAGATCCTTCTTTAGGGGTAAGCCCTTCTTTTTTGAATGGAAGAGCCCCGCAGAGGATAAGACTATCCCGGGCACGGGTACAGGCCACATAAAAGAGGCGTTGCCACTCTTCATATTCGTCTCGAGCTTCTAATAATTTGGCTAAAGACCAGGTAAGAGGACTTTTATCGTCTTCATTTCCCGGAATACGACTTAAAGCAATACCGAGTTTCTTAGAGGGGATGAGGCTACTTTTTTCTCCACTATTGCTTGTTCGTTCCATTCCCATTAAAGCCAAAACAGGAAACTCCAATCCCTTGGATCCATGTACGGTCAAAACGCGAATAACGTCCTCTTTTTCTCCGGCAGAATCTGCTTCTTCTACTTTTTCCTGTCGTCGTACCGCTTCTCTCAGGTATGCGGCACATCCAGGAAGGCTTGTTCCTATAGATGACTCGAACTCTCGTGCGATGTCTACTGCTTTCCTCAAGTTGGCTGCTACTCTGCGTCTTTTCCATGCAGGAAAGACCAGAAGGGTTGCCCCTCTTTCTAGAAAAGAAGCGAGAACGGCTGATGGACCGAGGAGATGGGCTGTGAGTCTCCAATCTTTTATCATGAGGGCAAGTTCTGGGTATTCTTGACAGAAAGCTTGAACTCGATAGCCGGCAGGATGTTGAGAAGCCAAGTTTCGAACATCCTCCAGGGAAAGGCCAGAAAAGGGGGAAGATAAAAATCCCATGAGATCTGCTTCACTCTCAGGATTATCTAGAAAATTCAGCAAAGCTATGAGGTCTTGAATTTCGCTTCTAGAAAAGTAGCTGGTACTGCCTTCCAAATATATAGGAATATGAAATTCCTCAAAGAATACTTTCTCTAATAGAGGGAACCATATGGAGCGAGAAGGTACAAGAATTGCCATATCGCTCCATTGTACAGGACGTTGTATTTGTTCTTTCTTGTCCCAGATTGTCTTTTTTTTGTGATGATAGGAGAAAAGTGTATGAGCAAGCCTTCGCGTTTGGCGGAGTCGTACATCATCGATGGATTCTTGTTTCTCTCCCGCTTCTATAAATAACAGAAGGGGATCAACGGTACATTGTTGCCGTTCTTCATGGAACTCAAGGTGTCGGGGCACCTTTAAGGGGTCGTAAGGAAGGGGAAGCTCTTCTCCTAACCCTTTCTCCCAAAGGAGGGCGAAAAGACTGTTTACTCCCTGAACAAGGTTTTCTCGGCTTCTAAAACTGGTATCTAAAACTATATAACGCCCTTCTCCGCTTTGAGCTCGACGAATATAGGAGCCGAAGAGGGTAAGATCTGCATGGCGGAAGCGGTAAATAGATTGTTTAAGGTCTCCTACAATAAAAAGGCGTTGGTTTTCCTGGCAAACTTCCTGAATGAGCTGGTCTTGAAGGGGATTTGTGTCTTGAAATTCGTCGACTAGAATTTCCTTAAATCGAGAAGCATAGTGGGGACTATTTCCCAAGGCTTCTATTGCATAACGAATCATATCATCAAAGGAGAGTCGGTTTTCCCTGTGCCGAAAAATGTCCCATCCTTTCCAGAAAAGAGCGGATATTTGCATAATATATCGTCTGTAAACGTGTTCGTTTTCTCCTATCCCTTTGCTATAAGCCTCAAGCCAAGGTTCATCTTTTTTCAGACGATCTCTGTAGCTTCGCACTGGTTCTCCTAAATGTTCCGCAATTTCATCACTTAGTTTGCCAGAAGCTCCCTTAAGGCAGAGAATTAATGATTCTATGAATGTGGGCAGATTTTCATCTAAGGGACAGGTATTCCAATCTCTCTCGAGAGATTCTATTCGTTGGCTCAGGGTCTTACTTGACCTTCCTAGTTCCGTTAAAGAATAGAAAAGCCCTTCTTGCGGCTTAAGGAATTTATTCCATTCATCCCTCCATCGCTGAAAGATAACAGGTTTAAGGGATTGAAGTAGGGATGCGTCTCGATCTGCGAGTTCATTGCCCCAAGTCCATATATCTTCTGGCGATAGTCCTTGGCTTGCGAAAAGAGCCAGGCAGCTTTGAGCCGTTCCGACTATAGCTGATGGGCCAAAATTGTTGACGCAGCTCATAAAAAGAGGATCGTCCAGAAGCTCTTTGACTTTTGCGTGCCACTCTTTGGGAAGCTGTCGTTGGAACCAGTGTTTATCCCAGAGATCCAGGGCTTTCTCCCCCTCATCCCAGAACAAAACCTCTTGTGGAGGTGCTACTATATTCGATTCGGGGTCAAGAGTTGTTGAGAGCCCGCTTTCTTTAAGGACTCGCATTGAGAATGCGTGAATAGTGGAGATATATGCTTCATCAATTCTCTGAGCAGCTTCTAAAAAGATCTTTTTATACGAAGGTATTTTTCTGGAAAGGTCCAAGAGCAAGCTTCTAATCCGTTCAGACATTTCGGTCGCTGCTTTTTCAGTAAAAGTTAAAGTAAGAATTTCATCTACTTTGGCTCGACCTGTGGCGATAGCCCAAATGAAGCGCCAAGCCAAGGTCCATGTTTTACCAGTACCAGCACCTGCGCTTACAACCACGAGGGGGTCGTCAGCGGTAATAGCCTGAAATTGTCCTAGCTCTGTTTGAGATCTAAGGAAGGTTTCAAGGTGGTTATTCTTCGTCATTTTCTTCTCCTTGTCCTGATAGTTCTGAGCGTCGGCATAGTTGTGCAAGAGAGCAATATCGGCAGACATCTGAATTATAGCGAGGAGGATATTGTGTGGAGATAAGGCTTTGTGCCATCTCCTTCAATCCTTGTTTAGCTTCGTTCATAGTCCTTTGTAACCCCATGTTATCCCGCCCGTTTTTTACCCCCACTATACATTGAAGGTCGCCGGAAGAAATATAGCCAGTAAGAGTGCAATCCTCATGACATATATAGATAGTTCCACTAATCTCCTGTATTGGTGCCGGCAAGACTCCTTCTCCTTCAAGAAGAGCTAGCCCATATGCTGCAAGTTGCAAGCTTTTATTTCGCCCATTACTTTTCCCAAGTTTATAATCGAAGATGAGAATCCGTCCATCTCGTAAATATTCAATACGATCCGCACGTCCCGTGAAGGGGACTCCTCCTATGGTGAGTACGGGGAGATCTTTTTCACGATACTGTTGCTGTCGCAATTCAGCAAGCCCGGCCTCTTCTATAGATTGCTGAATTTCAGCCATAGAGAGGCATTGAGAAAGGAGGTTTTCTCGATATCGCACCAGATATGATGACTCTAAAAGTTGTGGGTAACTCTTCTGAAGAGCTTGTTCCCAAAAAGAAGGGACAAGATATGGAAGAGGTTCTTTTCCTTTTAGATAGACGTTCCAAACTTTATCCCAGAGAGTGTGGAGGGCGGACCCAATATTTCGCGGGTCAGCTCCGAAGGAGGCAGGCCCTTTTATGTCGAACAAAGTTGTACAGGAGAAACGGAACGGGCAATTTATGTAATCATCAAGTTTGCTGAGTTGCCCATGGAGAGGCTGGGGTGCAATATGATGATCAACAGGAAGTTGCCGCTTAGCCCCCTGAAAAGGGTATGCATTCTCTCGGATCTCTACCTTTTCTATAATAAAATCATCCTCTCCTGGCAAAAGTTTGCTGAGAGAACGTTCTAAAGGATCTATGTCTTGAGGTAGCGTTATCCATCCATCTAGAAGAGCATTGCCCATAAAAGGGGTCACCGGTAAGGGGCGTCCTGAGGAGTCGGCTGCAGGAGAGCTTATAATAACAGCTTCTTCTCCACAGGCGAGTAACCGACGAAAAAGTCCCTCTCGTTGTTGCCGTTTTTCTTTGAGAAGGGGGAGATGTCCCCTCTCTGTTTCGGTGATTTCGTGAAGTATTGCTTTGCGGTGATCTGGGAGAAGGGGGGACTCACTGAGCTTTCCAGGCCAAACTGCAGCAGTAAGGCCTGGCATGATCCATAGAGACCGTTGGGTCAGGACAGGTGGAGTTCCTACATAAAGAGCAAGTGCTCCTTTTACAGATGGGGGAAGCCATATGGTAGCTACAGATGCCCAATGACACAAAAATGTCATAGCATGTCCGTTAGAGAGAGTATCTTGCCCTGCTGGACCGATTCTGTTCTCCACTTCTGCAAGGTTTTCTATTTTATGTTCTGTTTCTCGTAAAGCCGCATTGAGCCGGCGAAGAGCTTCATCGAGTTCGGGATGATTTATGGCCCATTCAGAGAGTTCTGGTCCCCACGAAGGAGCATCTGTTGCCAAAGAATAGAGAGCTTGCAATAAGTCGGAAGGCGTTCCTCCAGTTCGGAGCTTCTTTACAAAAGAGACCATTTTTTTAAAGGATCCCACCCCTCTTTCGGGAGCTTTTTGCTGGAGAAAATAGTTCCATCCCTCCTCGCTAAGAGAGAAAATATCTGGTGGAGGAGGAGTTTGTAGTTCTTTCCCGGCTAAACAGGGTTCTCTGAGGAGAGACCATGTCTTTTCAAGAGGCCACCACTCTTCACCCACTTCCCATATTCGTTGAGCCAGATCCCAAAGAGGAGTTTGATCCACAGTAAGCCCTTCATTAACGCTGTAGGGGATGCGGTAACGTTTTAATACTTCCTCTGTTAAAGAGAGGGAACTTCTTTCTATAAGCACGCCTGTTGAATCCCAAGAAGGAGCCTTCCTTTCAGGGGCAGCTACAGAAAAATATCCCTTTTGATTGTGCCAAAGCACCATCTCTCTTGCCAAAACCTCAATTTCCATTCGAGGAGATCCGGCAGTTACTCGAATACAGTCTGTTGTTTGAGAAGAAGGCGTTGATTCGAGGGTACCCCAAGGGAATTGGTCTATTGTTGTGTATAGGCTTTTTATTCCGGTGGTGGGAGAAAATATTGAGACATGGCCACCCATGTTCATTATCTCTGATAGAAGCACTTTCTGACTTGAGCTGAAGCTGAGAAATCCTACAAAAAGAAAGTTCTGTTTTTCTATCCATTCTTGAGATATATTTCCGCCTTTTTCAAGAAGTTCAAGAGTGACAAGAGGTACTTGTGCACTATCCATAAGATTATAGGCAGAAAGATAGCGTACATATTGGTGATAAAGAAGACAGAGAACCCCTTCCCCACTTTTTTCGAGAGGACAGGAAGTGGGTGTACACCTTGAACATCCAAGAGAAAGGCCGAGGGTTTCAGGTTGAATAGCCTCTCTGAGGAGTTCTCGACAATGAGCTCCTAATATAGAAGCGAAGCCTGGTTGACGCACCCCCGGCGGTAATGGTGAATTTTCAGGGCATCCCCCAAGATATTCCTTCAATATATGACGAATAATAAGCCAATGATCTGGAGGGTCTATTTGACGGCGAGGCTCTACTCGAATGCCTTTTTGGTGAAGGACTCTAACTATATTTTGTGTGAGGTCTTCCCATCGCCATATGGCTGGCTGAGAGTGTCCCCAAGCTCCTTGGGGCAGTAGAATGTCTTGTAAAAGTTTTTTATCGCGGCTTGTGGGGACGAAGAAAACCTTTGATGTTGCATCCAGACTTTTGGGGGAACGAAGCTCCTTTTCCAGTTCAGAAATATGACGATATAAAACAACCCTGGGTTGTGTTCCCACAAGAAATCCCTCCTACAGCAAATATAATACGATAGTTTTATTTTACCCTAATATTCAGCTTCCTCTAGTAACAAGAAGGCGATTTGAGATATACTTTACATAAAGTGCAAGAGAAGGAGGGATAAAATGAAAAGAATTATTTTTTCTATGATTATTTTGGGAAGCCTTTTTCTCGGAGCATTTGCCGGAACCTGGGCGGAAACAGAAAAGGAGAAGAGGCTCACGTTGGTCATTTCGGCGCCGGCTCTCGAATATATGAAAACTCTTCCAGCACCCCTCTATTTAGATTGGGGATATTACAGGGGAGCTTGAGGGGAGGAGGAATCGGCTCTCGTGAAGAGTCGAGAACCCAGGGATCCTGAATCTTTTATAGAAATTTCCAACGATCAGATGAGCTTGTTTGTCAGAAAAAATATGAAGTTTCAAAACGATGTAGTTTCTATAGAGTATTTTGAGTATATAGGGAAAAAAGTGTTGATTTGCCGTTCCGTTTTCTAAGCACATCGAATGATGTAGAAGAAGTAGAAGAATGTGTTGATAAAAGCAGGGGAAGCTACAGGCACTATGGCTTTCTTTGCTTTTTTTATTTACTTGGGGTACGATTCTTTAAACTATAAACTATATGTATAAAGGTAGTTTCATTGAGGTGGTATGAACGTGGTGAAAGCGGTTGTTTTCGATTTTGATATGACATTGGCTGATAGTAGCTATGCGATTACAGAATGCACGAATCGTTTAGCAGAAGAGCAAGGGTTGAGACCTGTTACGAGGGAAGAGGTACTTAAAACTATAGGGATGCCTATTCGGGATGGATGGCTTTTTCTTTGGGGACGTTTCGAAGAAGATTGGCTTGTTCGATATCGAGGATTTTTTGTAGAGCAGGAGTACGCAGGAATTCGAGTTTTCCCAGGTACTGTTCCTCTTTTAAAATCTCTCCAGAAAAAAGGGATAAAACTTGCTGTAGCCTCGAATCGTCAGAATGCTCGACCTGTAGTGGAATCGCAGAGACTTGAAGGTTTTTTTGAGTATATTATCGGTATTCAGGATGTTGAGAACCCCAAGCCAGCTCCCGATATCCTATATAAGAGCATGGAGCTTCTCAAAACTGATCCAGAAGAGATTTTTTATGTAGGAGATACAGATTTGGATATGATGACTTCTGTAGCTGCAGGGGTTCGAGGTTTAGGGCTTTCGACGGGGAATTTTTCTAGAGAAGAATTGCAAGCTTCCGGAGCTTGGAAGACTTTTGAAAAAATAGAAGATATCCTTACCTTGTTTTAAGGCGTTGCCCTTGACGCCCTAATCTTTCCATTTGCGGCAGTAGTTTTATCTGAGGTGATTATATGGGTAGAAAAGCAAATAGACTCATAAAAGAGAAGAGTCCTTATTTACTTCAGCATGCCTACAATCCTGTAGATTGGTATCCTTGGGGGAAAGAAGCCTTTGAAAAAGCAAAGGCGGAAAATAAACCTATTTTTTTAAGTATTGGATACTCTACCTGCCATTGGTGCCATGTAATGGAGCGGGAAAGTTTCAATGACGACGAAGTCGCTCTTCTTCTTAATGATGCATGTGTCTGTATAAAAGTAGATAGGGAGGAACGTCCCGATATTGACTATGCGTGTATGGCTGTGAGCCTTATTATGAACGGTAGTGGCGGCTGGCCTCTCAATCTTTTCCTCACGCCAGAAGGAAAACCTTTCTTTGCCACTTCATATGTTCCTAAAAGGACGATAAAAAATATTCCGGGACTTGTAGAGATGGTTCCCCGTGTTAAGTGGTTATGGCTTATGAAACAGCAAGAAGTCCTTCGTTCAGCCGATAGTATTATTGAGGCGTTGGAAAAAAGCCATGTGGAGAGCAGAGGAGCATGCCCAGGGCAGAAAACTGTTATGGAAGCCTATAAAGAGCTTCGGCAGCGTTTTGACCCCCTAGGGGGCGGTTTTTTTGATGCCCCCAAGTTTCCCACTCCTCACATTATTTTGTTTTTGCTTGAGTACAGCAAGATTTTTGGGGAGAAGGAAGTTTTTGAGATGGTTCAGAAAACCCTGGACCGCATGGCTATGGGAGGGATTCATGATCATATTGGGGGTGGCTTTTCCCGATATGCTACTGATCGGGAATGGAGAGTCCCTCATTTTGAGAAGATGCTTTATGACCAAGCTTTGCTTATGGTTGCCTATACGTCAGCATGGGAATTAATGGGACAAGATTCTTACACGAAAGTAGTGCAGGACATTGCTACTTATGTTTTGCGCGATATGAGAGATTCAGGTGGTGCTTTTTATACGGGAGAGGACGCAGATAGCGAAGGGCTGGAGGGTCGTTTCTACCTTTGGACAGAAGATGAAATTCGACAGGTCATGCCGGCATCTGAAGCGAATCTTTTTATTCGGGCATATGGCATACAGCGTAAGGGGAATATATACCAGCAAATGACAGGGAGTCGTCTAGGACAAAATGTTCTTTATATGCCCCTCTCTTTCCCTGAGCTTGCAGAAGACGTGGATATGGATTTGGAAGAGATAGAGAAACAGTTGGCGATAGCTCGTGCGAAACTTTTTGATATGAGGAATGAACGGGTTCGCCCTCATAGGGATGAAAAAATTCTTACAGACTGGAATGGATTGATGATCGCCGCGTTAGCCTATGCTGGTCGGGTTTTTGAGGAGCCTCGATATGTTGAGGAAGCCAAGAGGGCGGCGGATTTCCTTTTAGCGAAAGCTGTCTCTTCTGATGGCTGTGTGGTTCATCGCATCGTTCAGGGAGAGGGAGGAGTAGAAGGATTCCTTTCAGATTATTCTTTCTTGATCTGGGGGTTGTTAGAGCTAGAGGAGGCTACTGGAAATACAACGTATGGGAAGAAGGCTCGCTGGCTTCTAGATGAGACGAATCGACGTTTTTTTGATGAGGAGCATGGTGGCTATTTCATGTCTCAGCGTAAAGAAAGCCTGCTTTTTTTCAATCCTAAAGATATAGAAGATGGCGCTACAATTTCGGGGAACTCCGTGGCAGTGATGAATCTTCTCCGTTTTCACCGTCGTGAAGGTAATAAGGATTTCCTTAAACGTGCACGGCGGACTGGGGATTTTTGTGGAAGTCAGATAGAACAGAATCCAGCTATGTTTACACACTTCCTTACTGCAGCGATGTTCCTTTAAGGTGCGAAAGAACAGCCTCCTATTAGAGTAGCCCCAAAAAGTTGAACAGAAGGTCCAACATTTGGAGGCACGATTGGGGGCTGTTCCTTATTTTGTCTTCCCTTTTTTCCGCATGTAAAGTACGTAGATTACAGCGAGAACAGTGCAAAAAATAGTGGCCCCTATAGTAACAGAGTGAAGATATTGTCCTACTAACTCTTTGTTATTTCCAACCCAGTATCCTACTAAAGCTAGAATAGTAACCCACAGCCCAGAACCTAATGCTGTAAAGAAGCAGAAGGGGAGGAGGGGCATTCGAGAAAGTCCTGCGGGGAGAGAGATATATTGGCGTATTCCTGGAAGAAGTCTTCCTATTAATGTGCTGATATGTCCGTGATGAGCAAAAAATTGATCAGCTTTATCAAGTGTATCTTTGCTGATAAAAAAGTATCGTCCGTATTTTTCAAAAAAAGGCCGGCCGAAACGGAGAGAAATCCAGTAGTTGAAAAGAGCGCCTAAAATACTTCCTATAATGCCAGAAAGAACAACAAGCCATAGGTTCATTTCTCCAATCGAAGCGAGGTATCCAGCAGGAGGGACCACGACTTCGCTAGGGAAAGGGAAAAAAGAAGATTCCAAAAACATGAGGCAAATAATACCTGTATAGCCGAGACGTCCAATAGTTTGTACAAGCCACGTTACTATGAAATCCACGATCTTATTCTCCTTTATGACACGATGTCTTATTATGGTTGGTATAGCAATATTCAAGCTGTTTTACTTCTTTTATGTAGAGAAACAGCGTTATTATAGCGGCAAAAATGTCGGAGAGGGGAAAAGCAATCCATATTCCTTGAAGGCCTCTTAACAAGGGAAGGATGAGGACAAGCGGAACGAGGAGCAGTACTTGTCTAAGCATGGATAACAGAAGAGAAGGGCGGGCTTTGCCTATAGCCTGAAAAAGACCGGACGCCATGACTTGAAAACCTATTAAAGGAAAGCCTAAAGACATAAAACGAGAAGCTTTAATGCCAATGCGGAGAACGTCTGTATGGGATGTAAAAGGCGAAAGAAGCATTCCGGGGGCCCAAAACATAAAGGTTGCTGCGATGGAGCAAATTATAGTGGAGATTAGAATTGTCAACTTCATTGTGGCTGTCACGCGATAAAAAAGACGAGCTCCGTAATTATATCCAACAATGGGAAGAAGTCCTTGAACAAGGCCGAAAATAGGCATAAGGGCAAATTGGGTTATACGGGAAAGAATGCCGGCAGCGGCAATAGCCGCATCGTTCCCCCATAGAGCTAACTGGCGATTAATGACGATAAGAGAAAGGCTGGCTGCTCCTTGGCGAACAAAGGCAGCAAAACCTATTAGAACCATTTCATGAAGAATTGACGGATAGGGTCTGAGGTGGATAAGATTAAAGCGGACTTCACTTTTTCTAAAAAAATAATACCATGCCAACCATAAGGCCGAGGAAGCTTGAGCTATAATTGTCGCTATAGCCGCACCTTTGACTCCCATTTTTAAAGTAAATATAAAAATAGGGTCAAGTACAATGTTAATACCAGCAGATATAAGCATGGTCCCCATGGCAAAACGGGCGTTGCCTTCCGCTCTTACAGTATTATTGCAAGCGATGGAAAAGGCAAAGAAGATAGATCCTAAAAACAATATTCTCATATATGTCGAAGCAAAAGGTAGTATTGCGTCAGTAGCGCCAAAAAGACGAAGAATGGGGATTAAATAAGTGTTCCCAAGGATTGCAAGCAAAGAACTGGAAATTATAGAGGCTCCTATAAGATTTCCAAGAGTTCTTTCTGCTTTTTCTCTGTTCCTCTCTCCGAGACTTCGTGAGATAATAGAGGCGCCTCCCACTCCAATAATTTGAGCTGTGGCTATAATAATCATTTGTATTGGAAAGGCTACAGAAACTCCGGCAATGGCCAGCATCCCTACTCCCTGCCCCAGGAAAATAGCATCTACCACATTGTAAAGTGCTTGAGCTATCATGCCTACTATGGCGGGTAGGGAAAGTCTTGAAATTAATTGGAGAACAGGTTCTTTTTCCAGAAAAGATGATTTATGCGGCATAATGGTTCCTCGTTCATTTTTTTTAAGTATATCAAACTCGTAAGAAAGCGGTTGAGAGAGTGGAGTGATTGAGATATCGTTGTTCGGATTTTCTTGTAGGAGGAGGGATGATAATGTTGAAATCTCTTCCATATTGGAATGTGAATCTCGATATGGATGTGGTCTCTTGGTTGCCTTTAGGCATAGACTATCGTCCCATATCAGTGAACTATATGTACAGTGGCGAACTTGTAACTTTGGCGAACCTTTCTTTGGCTCTACAAAGTGAGTTGTTTTATGTATCGAGCCCACGTCTCGGTTTTGCGGGGCCTTTTCTGCGAGATCGGATGATTATTCCTGGACGGGGGAAAGGGTTATCTTTTGGGTTTACTGCAGTGTTTGGATACTCCGAGCTTATGGAAGATTTAGCAGCTCGTGAAACAGAAAAAAGTCGCGGTATAAGGGCCGGTATGTCTCTCTGTAATTTTTGGAACCGCGCCATGCTTTTAGGGAGTTTTAAATCTATTGTACTGACCAGTGTAACTCCTTTCTTTGATGATGAAGATTTTTTGTCTCATTTTATGAAGGCGATGATGGAAGTAAAAGGGGACCCTAATTTGGGTTTTTTTGCCGAACAGTTTGGGTATCGTCGTTTTTCTATCCCTTATGAGACAGATGATCCTCTAAAATTAGAGATCAGCCGTTTACTCTATGAAATGGAGTTTGATGAAACGAGAGAGGCTGTGGGACCTTCTCCTGAAGTTGCTTTCCCTTTGCCATTGAATTACATAGTTCGTTTAGCCCAAGGAAAATAAGAGGCTGCCGTTACGGCAGCCTCTTATCATTTCTAAAGTTCTTATTTCTTAGGCTCAGCTTCATCCTTGCTGAATCCAACTGTTTCAAGCCACTCTGTTGGGTATCCAGGAGCTTCCTGTTTCCCGTCAGGGGTTGTGACATAGCCGTCAGAATATTTCCCTACCAGTGTCCAGCCGAGCTTCCACCAGCCGTCCACAACGTTGTTTATAGTTTCGTTAGTATACTTGGTGAGATATTCTTTGGCTTTCGCTGGATTCTCCTTATAGAGCGCCAGCGCTTTTTCCTCGATCTGAGGCTGCATCATAAAGAACTCGTCTTCATAGGATTTCTGCGCAGCTTTAATATCTTCTATCATACGATCATATCTCAAGTCGGCCCAGTTAGAAACAAAGTTGAAGGCCCAGTAGGCAGAATCAGGATCAAATTCGGCTCGTTTGCCCTCGGAAACGCTCTTGGGCAGACTTGTCACGCCGGCATAAATAGGCATATAGACGGTGGAGTGAGGTGCATCTTCACCAAACCAGAGTACGCCGCCAACGGCTTCTGGCATCCAGTCTCGTGCCTGTGCTACAAAGCTATAGGAGCAGCGGAAAATGGAGATGGCCCGAGTCCAGTCTACGTTCTTCATGTTTTCAGGACGAACTGATTTGGGCGTAGGATAACGATTGGGATTCCCAAAGGGCCCTGCAGCCATCCCCTTCGTGAGATCAAAGCGAGTGCCTTCATAATGGTCTCGGTTCACGGCCATGAGGTCTCTCGGAGAGAGCTTTTTGTCGGGTTTAACCATAAGAGGATACATCTCAGCTGCATTTTCTGCCAGTTTGAGGGATGGAGCAAGGAGTCTCATAACGCCCCATTCGCGGCGCTGCTGATAATAAGGGGTCCCGTAGGGTTCAGGATTATATATCTTATGGAAGACGAATTTTTCTCCCTCTTTCCACCAGCCCATCTCTTTGGCAAAGTCTTTAATGTTCTTGGAGTACATAAAGTTATCTTTGTCGTCCCATTTGATTTCTCCGATGCGAGAGCGGTTCGCTGCCATGGCGAAGCAGTCATCTGGAACACGCTGAGCGACCCATACGGCGCCAGGTTTGCCACTTTCAGGAGTCCAGAGAGGACCAGGGCCACAAATATCGAACATCCAAGCTTCGTCTTTATCTGCAATGGTCAGCGTTTCGCCACCATCACCATATCCGTATTTCTCTGCGAGCTCGCCCATAACCTGGATGGCTTCACGGGCGGTTTTAGCTCTCTGAAGAGCGAAAACTTCTAGCTGTTCAATCATGAACCAGCCTTTATCACAATAGTTTTCGTCTCGGCCACTCCATGTATCCTCGCCTATAATGAGAGAATGTTCGTTCATAAAAGGATACCCTACATGGAAATAGGTATACGTCTCTTTAGCCTGAGGAATTTCCCCAACCTTTACAAGAGGCTTATCGGGGCGAGTCCCGTGACAAATTTCTTTATAGACAGGGGTCATTTCCCCTTCTTTATGGGTACCACCAGGAATAATCTGAACCCGGTTATCGTACCAGCCATCACACGTATGGGTGACCATAACGGAACCGTCAGTAGAAGCTTTTTTCCCCACCAGAATGGTTGTACAGGCAGAAGCCATTGTCCCAGCGAGGAAAACAACGAGAGAAGCGAGAGTTAGTGCCTTGAGCATCTTAGAATTCATTTACAAATTCCCTCCTTTTTAGTACACCTTGCAGTCAAAACCAGCTCATTTCCTGACCTACATCCCTAAAATTCTATTCCTCAGCTCTTAGTGTCACCCCCTCCTGTTAATCGTAAA
>NZ_DHFC01000001.1:0-57146 GCF_002400205.1 Aminobacterium sp. UBA4834
AAAAATGGCGGAGGCGTGTGAGAATCGAACTCACCAAAGACAGCCAACGCCGCCTCTCGGCCGGATTTGAAGTCCGGGGGCCCCACCAGGAACCATTCGCCTCCACAGAACAATTGATAATTGTAAATGGGAAAAGCAAAAAAGTCTAGGTGTGGTGAGGGGGTATAATACTTTTAATTGTTCCTTATGCAAAAGTTACTTCGTGCTCAATTTTCGTACTCTTATAAAACGACCTTTAGTATGGCATAATTTCTTGAAAATAATTATAAGAATTGGGGAGTAGATTATGTTTGAAGCTAATGTCCGTAGAATACAGCAAGATTTGGAGACCATATCGACGTTTACAGCTACACCTGGCAACGGAATTACTCGTTTCTCTTTTACGGATGAAGATCGAAAAGCAAGAGATTTTATCTGCTCTAAAATGAAAGAAGCAGGTTTGCATGTATATACCGATGCCGCAGGAAATCTTTTTGGTAGAAGAGAGGGTTTAATAGGCCAAGGCCCAATAGTTATGGTAGGGTCTCATTTCGATTCAGTTCGTAATGGCGGCATGTTTGATGGCCTGGCAGGCGTTGTGACAGGATTGGAAATAGCGCGGATTTTACATGAGCACAATATCCAAACTCAATACCCTATAGAATTTGTAGCCATGATAGAAGAGGAAGGATCTCGCTTTGGCGCTGGACTTTATGGAAGTCGAGCTATGGCTGGTCAAGTGTCTCAAGAAGAGCTGGGTGGCTTTTATGATGAGGAAGGGGTTCCCCTTCAAGAAGCATTGCAAGAGTTTGGTTTAACTCCTTCTCGTCTTAAAGAAGCGATAAGGCAACCTGAAGATTTAAAAGCATTTATTGAACTTCACATAGAGCAGGGACCCGTATTAGAAACTGAATCTATGGAGGTAGGTATAGTAAATACTATTGTTGGTATTACACGGTATGACATAGAAATTACAGGTCGTGCCGATCATGCGGGGACCACACCCATGCATATGAGAAAAGACGCTCTTTTGGCAGCTTTGGAAGTGGCACGTGACGTTCACCATGCAGCTTCTGAAAAAGGGGAGGGAACGGTGGGAACTGTCGGGAAACTGGTTGTTTATCCAGGTGGATCTAATATCGTACCGGGCAAAGTGCTTTTCACTGTAGATATACGCTCTACGGAGCAGAAAAACATAGAGAATGTGGTTTCTCGAATGAAAGATACTCTTAATAGAATAGAGAAAAGTGAGGGATTTACCATTCAAATAGAGCAGAAACTTCTTATTCCTCCCGTGCGTCTTTCGCGAGAAATCCAGACCTATTTTATAGAAGAAGCGAAAAAGCGGGGAATACGTTATCGTTCTATGGTAAGTGGTGCTGGCCATGATGCCATGATTATGGCGGATCTTACAGAAGTAGGTCTTATTTTTGTTCCAAGCAAAGATGGACGTAGCCATTGTCCAGAGGAGTGGACGGATTATGAGCAACTCAAGAAAGGTGTAGATGTTGTTTTAGGAACAGTGATGAAAATAGCCAAGGCAATAGTATAGGTATTTAATGAGGGGATATATACTTTAACGATTCCTGGGTAACTTTTGTTGGAGGAAACAATGATGAATAGAAAAGTGAAGCAGTTTTTTAACGTTAAAACTATAGTTATTTCGAGTTTAATGGCAGCAATTTATGCAACATTGACGATCCTTCTGGCTCCCATCTCTTATGGCCCTATACAAGTCAGGGTATCTGAGGCCCTTACTCTTTTACCATATCTTTGGGTAGAGGCAATCCCGGGGCTTTTTATAGGTTGCCTCATTTCTAATTTTGTCGGGGGGTTCGGTTTAATAGATGTTGTTTTTGGAAGCATTGCGACTCTTGCCGCTGCTGTTGTTACCAGTCGTATGCCCAATCCCTACATGGCAGCAGTCCCTCCTGTGGTGTTCAATAGCCTTATCGTAGGGGGATATTTATCTGTTCTCGCAAAAATGCCTTTTACGTACACGGCCCTGTATGTAGGATTGGGAGAAATCATAGCATGCGGGTTCCTCGGCATTCCGTTGGTTATCTTTCTTGAAAGGAAAGTATTAAAGCGCGAGGGGAAAGATTAAATCCCTCCCCTGCGCTTTTTTATACCACTTATTAAAGTTCTTTTTTCCACTTCGTTCCTTCTGGAGTGTCCTCTAGAATAATACCTTTAAGAGCTAATTTATCTCGAATAGCATCGGATTTAGCAAAGTCTTTTGCTTTCCGGGCATTGGCTCTTTCCTGAATAAGACGTTCTATTTCTGCTATATCTATGTCCCCGCTTGAGCCCTCAGATTCTAGATTGATAATACCCATGATAGAGTCAACTTTTTTAAAAAATGTTTCTATAGCACTGCAAGCCTCGGGGTCTAGGGTATTATTTTCTTTCAAGTATGTATTGGCGAGGCGTACGACCTCAAAAACGGAGCCAAGCGCACCTGCTGTATTGAAATCATCGTTCATTTCTTCGTGGAATTTAGAGTCAGCTTGGCGAATTTCCTCAACGAAAGCCCGCGTACCTTCTTTTTCTTCTTGTGCTCTAGTCTCTTTAGCGTACTGTAGGTCGGACCAGCAGTTTCTTAGCCGCTCTACTGCACCAGTTGCCTGGTTAAGTCCCTCTTCGGAAAAGTTAATAGGGGAACGGTAGTGAGCACTTAACATGAAGTATCTGATAGCTAAAGGGGAATATTTCTCTCGAGCTTTTCTTACTGTAAGAAAGTTCCCTAAGGACTTAGACATTTTTTCTTTATCGATAAGCAGATAACCGTTGTGAAGCCAGTATTTCACGAATTGTTGTCCCGTCGCTGCTTCTGCTTGAGCGATCTCGTTTTCATGGTGAGGGAAGATAAGATCACTTCCACCTGAGTGGATGTCAAAACTGTCCCCTAAATATCTCGTAGACATAGCGCTGCATTCGATATGCCATCCAGGGCGTCCCAATCCCCACGGACTTTCCCATGCTGGTTCCCCGGGCTTCTGCTTTTTCCAAAGGACGAAATCGAGAGGGTGGTGTTTCTGTTCGTTAATATCGATTCTTGCTCCTGATTGTAGCTCTTCAATACTTTGTTTGGAAAGCTTTCCATACTCAGGGAAACTTTCTACACTAAAAAATACATCTCCATCGACTACATAGGCATGTCCTTTATCTACTAAGGTTTTTACCGTTTTTACAATGTCTTCCATATGTTCTGTAGCTCGGGGATGAATGGTGGCGCGATGGACACCGAGAGCATCCGCATCTTCAAAATATTCATCGATAAAGCGATTAGCGAGCTCTGCAACAGAGATACCTTCTTCATTAGCTCTTTTTATCATCTTGTCGTCAATATCGGTAAAATTCTGTACGAAAACTACGGAGTACCCTAATTTTTCCAAATACCGTCTAAAAACATCAAAAACTATGAAAGGGCGCGCGTTACCAATATGGAAATAATCATAGACTGTCGGTCCACAGCTGTAAAAGCCAACTTCCCCTTCCTTGAGAGGAACAAAGGGCTCTTTTTTTCGTGTTAGATCATTGTATAGAACAAGACTCACTCTATCCACCTCCAATTGCTAGAATACATTATAATATGGTGTTATATTCCATGAACGTCAAGTAAGGATATAGGGTGATAAAAAAGAATGCACAACGATAATTCTTTAATGGTAAACCCAAAAATAAAAAACATAGTAAAAAATCTTCCTCTTCGGCCTGGCGTGTATATTATGCGCGATGAAGAAGGGAATGTCATCTATGTAGGAAAGGCTAAATCTCTTCGGAAACGGGTTTCTTCATATTTTAGACATCAGGGTTTTGCTTCTCCGCGGCTTCGTAAGCTTGTTGAAACTATAGCAGACATTTCAACTATTCGCACAGAAACAGAAGCTGAAGCTTTAATTGTAGAATCGAGACTTATAAAGAAGTATAAGCCCTTCTTTAACATAGATTTGAAGATGAACGAACGATATCCTTATATAAAAATTACTAATGAACGATTTCCTCGCCTCGTCATTACACGAAACAAAGAGGATGATGGCTCTATTTATTTAGGCCCCTATATCAGCGCGAAAGACGTAAGAGTGTTGTTGCGTCTCATAGAGAGATATTTCCCTTTGCGTTCTTGTAAAGCCGAAGTACGACCTGATAAAAGACGGCGTCCTTGTCTTAACTATGCTTTAGGTCGATGCTTGGCTCCATGTGCGGGGTTATGCGGTGAAACGGAATATAGAGAAAGAGTGGACGATATCGTTTTATTACTTCAAGGACGTTCTTCTGAACTTGTAGAACGAATGCGGAAAAGGATGGAATTATCGGCATCTGATCTGGATTTCGAAAAGGCCGCACGGTATCGAGATACTATTCGTGCTATCTGGCGCTTATCGAGACAGAGAGTTCCTACAAGTCTTCAGGAAGATCTGAATGCAGAAACATGGGATACGCTAAACCAGCTACAAGAGATACTGAAAATGGATACGTTACCCTGGAGAATTGATGGTTTTGATATTTCCCATATGTCTGGACGGGAAACATATGGCGTTGTTGTGGTTTTTGAACAGGGTGTAGCCAATCCTTCTTTATACCGCCGTTTTAAAATCCGCACGGTGGAAGGCATAGACGATTTCCGTTCCATGGAAGAAACCGTTCATCGTCGATACCAGAAGGTGCTAGAAAACAATGAGCCCTTACCACAACTTATTCTTATAGATGGTGGGCCAGTACAGCTGGAATTTGCGAAGAAGGCTCTGTCTGATCTTGCCCTTGTAACTATTCCTGTTATTTCTCTGGCAAAAAGAGAAGAGCTGATATACCATAGCGAGAAAGAATTGCCAATTCGGCTGGATTGGGCAGATCCTGTTTTACAGCTTTTGCAGAGGGTACGAGATGAATCTCACCGTTTCGCTATAAAAAGTCATCGCCGAGGACGGGGAGTGAGGTTGACCCGCTCTAGGTTAGAAGATATTCCTGGTGTAGGTAAGCATACAGCGGCGTTGCTCCTTTCTCATTTTGGCAGCATGAAAAAAATAGCGACATTATCCCCCGAAGAGCTTACTACTGTAAAAGGGATTGGTCCTGTGTTGGCAAAAAAAATAGTTTCTTTTTTTAGAGGTGAAGAGCATGAGCCTGAAACAGAGGCGTGAAGACGAGTACTTCATGCAAAGAGCTATCAGCTTGGCCTGGCGTGGTACTGGGCATGTGAGCCCCAACCCCAGGGTTGGCTGTGTTTTGGTTAAAGAAGGGCATATTGTAGCAGAAGGGTATCACCAATGTTATGGTTCTCATCACGCAGAAGTAGAGGCCCTCCGTAAAGCCGGTTCTTCTGCTCAAGGGGCCACTGCATATGTAACCCTTGAGCCCTGTTCTCATTGGGGGAAAACGCCTCCATGTGCTCCTCAATTAGTAAAAGCTGGTTTAAAGAGAGTTGTAATAGGAATGAAAGACCCTCATGACGTAGTAAATGGGCGTGGCATTAGAATTTTACAAGATGCTGGCGTACCTGTGGAATGGGGGATACTAGAAGAAGAGTGTAAGTGGCTTAATAGAGGCTTCATTCGAAGAGTCCGTGATGGGCGGCCGTGGGTCACTTTAAAAACAGCTTCGACGCTTGATGGGCGCGTAGCTATGCAGAACGGAGAGAGTCAGTGGATTACAGGTGAATCTGCACGAACTATGGCACACCTCCTACGAGGAGAGCACGATGCTATTATGATAGGGGTAGGAACGGTGCTTCATGATAACCCGTCCCTTACTGTTCGGTATACATCTGGAAAATCGCCGCTTCGTATTATTTTAGATACCCATTTGCGAACCCCCTTAGATGCGCAAATCCTCAACGGAGAAGGAACCGTTATTATTGCAGGTTTCTCGTCAAAAGAATCGAAGAAAGCCAAAGAGATGGGAAGAAGAGGGAAGAATGTTCTTTTCCTTCCGGAGAAAGCTGGCAAGGTAGATTTACAAAAAGTCATGTGTGCCTTAACCGATCTTGGGGTTAATATGGTTCTTGTCGAGGGTGGAGCTACGTTAACTTCCTCTCTCTTAGCGGAAGCCCTAGCAGATGAAATATCTCTTTTTATAGCCCCTTCTTTCATGGGACAAGGTATTTCTGCTTTCGAAAAATTTATAATTCCTTCTCTTCAAGAGCTTATTCATGTAAAACTGAGGTCAGTAACGAATGTAAGTGGAGATTTGTGGGTGGAGGGGGTCCTGGCATGTTCACCGGCCTTATAGAAAACATAGGGAAGCTCGTATCTATGACACCTTTTAACGAAGTGTATAAGATAACGATAGAAGCCCCATCAATAGCTTCATCCCTTTACTTAGGACAGTCTGTAGCCGTTTCAGGAGCATGCGTAAGTGTGGTGGCCTATGATACTTCTTCTTTTACAGCAGATTTGATGCCAGAAACACAAAAAAGAACGAAATTTAAGTATTTGCGTCCAGGTGCTCTTCTTAATTTAGAAAGGGCTCTTCAGGTTGGGAACAGGCTTGATGGGCATATTGTCAGTGGACATATCGACGGGATAGGGAAGATCGCTGAAATAAAAAATGAAGGGCTTACTCGGCAGCTTTGCATAGAGACAGAGGAGAGTATTACAGAGACGATTGTTGAAAAAGGGTCTGTTGCCCTTGATGGTGTCAGTTTGACTATTATTGAAGTTTCTCGCAACTGGTTCTCGGTAGGCTTAATTCCAACAACGATGAAAGATTGCACTCTTGGACAAGCCAGAATAGGGGAGATTGTCAATATAGAAACTGATATTTTAGGAAAATATGTTTTAAAATTTATGAGTTTTGGAAGAGAGAAAAAAATATCAGATTCTCCCAACGGTCTTACGATAGATCGCCTTCGTGAGATGGGATGGATGCAGTGATTTCAGATAGAAAGGACCGAGAATGGATGAATAGCGAGCAGGAACGACTTTTTAGTTCTATAGAAGAAGCGATAGAGAATATACGTGATGGGAAAATGGTAATAGTAGTAGATGACGACAATCGCGAGAATGAAGGAGACTTAGTGATTGCCGCCGAAAAAGCAACCCATGAAGCCATCAATTTTATGGCTCAGGAAGCAAGGGGATTAGTTTGTGTTCCCATTACACAAGAGAGGGCTCATGAACTACAGCTAAACCCCATGGCACCGAATAGTTCCGATCGTCATGGTACAGCTTTTTTAATTAGTGTAGATGCCCAGGAAGGGACGACTACAGGTATTTCGGCTCATGAGAGAGCTTTAACCGCTCGTTTATTAGCTGATCCCCGTTCATGTGCTGGAGATTTTCTTAAGCCAGGGCATATGTTCCCTCTTGCAGCTCGCAAGGGCGGGGTTTTGAAAAGAGCTGGACATACAGAAGCGGCGGTGGATTTGGCTCAATTGGCAGGACTTTTTCCAGCGGGAGTTATCTGCGAAATAATGAATCCTGACGGGACTATGGCTCGCTTGGATGATCTGGTGATTTTTTCCCAAAGGCATGAAATTCCCATTATTTCTATAGAAGAGCTCATCCGATACCGAAGTCGTCGAGAAAAGCTAGTGGAACGAGTAGCAGAAGTAAAACTTCCCACTGCTTACGGATCTTTTACGGCCTGTGCCTACCATAACATTCTTGATGAGGATCAAGATCGAGTCCACATTGCCTTGGTAAAGGGTGAAGTATCTGGTCAGGAAAATGTCTTGGTTCGAGTTCACTCAGAATGTTTAACCGGAGATGTTTTTGGTTCTCTTCGTTGCGATTGCGGGCCACAGCTGCACGCTGCTATGGCTCAAATAGAAGAAGAAGGGCGAGGGGTCGTCCTTTATATGCGCCAGGAGGGGCGAGGAATAGGCATTGTAAATAAGCTCAAAGCCTATCAGCTGCAAGAGAAAGGCCTTGATACAGTGGAGGCGAATGTTGCTCTTGGTTACGCTCCTGATCTGAGAGATTACGGTGTAGGAGCTCAAATTTTAATGGACTTGGGGTTGAGCTCTATTCGCCTAATGACGAATAACCCCAAAAAGGTTGTAGGATTGGAAGGGTATGGACTGAAAATTACTGAGCGGGTGCCACTTATCATCGAACCGAATAAGTACAACGAAAGATATCTCAGCACCAAAGAAAAAAAGCTCGGTCATATGCTCCATCTTAAAGATATACTTCGTTAGATATAGAAAGGGGGAACATCTCCATGAAAGTATCAGAAGGGAAACTTATTGGTAGTGGCTTGCGTTTTTGTCTTATAGCTTCGCGTTTCAATGAACTCATTTCATCAAAACTTATCGAAGGTGCCAAAGACACTCTTTCTCGTCATGATGTTTCTTATCAAAATATAGATATTATATGGGTTCCTGGGGCTTGGGAGCTTCCTCTTTTAGCGAAAGAAGCGGCTCTTTCTGGCCGTTATGACGGAATTATAGCTCTGGGGGCTGTTATTCGTGGCGATACGCCTCACTTTGATTATGTATCTGCAGAAATGTCAAAAGGACTTGCGTATGTAGCAATGGAGCAGAGAGTGCCCGTCTCTTTCGGCGTCTTGACGTGCGACACATTAGAGCAGGCTTTGCTTCGTGCTGGAAGTAAAGCCGGTAATAAAGGAGCAGAAGCAGCATTGGCTGCTATTGAAATGGCAAACCTTTTGAAAGGTCTTCGCGCAGGAAAGGAGCAGACAGATAATGCTTGAAATAAAATGGATTCGAAACAATTTAGATGAAGTGAAGACGTTCCTGAAAAATCGGTATAACGATTTTGATGTGGATCGTATAGTAGCTCTCGATGAAGAAAAAAGAAAACTTTTGGCTGAAACGGAAAACTTAAAAGCCCAAAGAAATGAAGGTTCTCGGAAAGTTGCAGAAGCTAAAGCCACAGGCAAAGATGCCACTGATCTTATGGAAGAACTTCGGGAGCTGGGCCAACGGGTTAAAGATATAGATGCTGCTGTAGGGAAACTGGACGAAGAGCTTCAGGCCCTTTTGCTTCAAGTTCCTAACAGGCCACATGATTCTGTCCCTGTAGGTAAGGATGAAAATGATAATGTTGAAATTCGCAAATGGGGAACTCCAAAAAAATTTGATTTTGATCCCCAAGCTCATTGGGATATAGGCGAAAAATTAGGGATACTCGATTTTGAAAAAGGAGTAAGTTTGTCCCAGAGTCGTTTCACTGTACTACGGGGGTTAGGAGCCAGGTTGGAAAGAGCCCTTATCAATTTTATGTTAGATCTTCATACTATGCATCATGGCTACAGAGAAATTCAGCCGCCCTTTATGGTCAACTCTCAGACCATGCTCGGGACAGGACAGCTTCCTAAATTTGCTGAAGATCTTTATAAATGTGAAAATGAAGATTTATGGCTTATCCCTACTGCTGAAGTGCCCTTGACAAATCTTCATGCAGGGGAAATTATTCCAGAGGAGCAGCTTCCTCTCTATTACACGGCTTATACCCCTTGTTTCCGTAAAGAAGCAGGAAGCTATGGACGCGACGTACGGGGTATGATGCGACAGCATCAGTTTGACAAAGTTGAAATGGTAAAACTTTGCAAACCGGAAAATAGTTATAACGAGCTTGAGAAATTAACAAATAACGCCGAAGAAGTTCTTCAAAAATTAGAGATCCCTTATAGGGTTATATGCTTATGTACAGGAGACATGGGGTTCGGAGCAAGTAAAACCTATGACATAGAAGTTTGGCTTCCTTTCCAGGATAAATATCGAGAAATTAGCTCTTGTAGTAACTGTGAAGATTTCCAGGCACGTAGAATGGGTACGAGATATAAACCCACAGATGGAGGGAAACCACGTTACGTACATACGTTGAACGGCTCCGGAATTGCCATAGGGCGTACTCTTATTGCTGTTTTGGAAAATTATCAAAGAGAAGATGGATCTGTGGAAATTCCAGAAGTTCTTGTTCCCTATATGGGAGGAGTTCGAGAGATTTCTTTGCCTTTAGCTTAGGCCTTTTTGAAAATGATACTATTTTGATAAAGATCGCTATTTTTATAGCGATCTTTATCCTTTTCCTATGGTAAAGAGTGCAAAAGCCTTGTAAAATTGATAAAATATCATAGTGAGTGTTTTTGCTTGATTTTTTTAAACTTTAGTTGAAAGGTGGGGCTTGTCATAGTCAGCTTTAATTCGCTAATCCCCGATATGAATCTTTTTGCCTTTATTGGCATTCTCGTCATTACATGTTTTCTTTTCCAGAGACTATGCAGGCGTTCTCTCGATAACAGTCAATACAATTATCTTCGAGATATTCTTCTCATCGGGGCATGGATGGTAAGCGGAATTTGGTCGGGCGATCCGGAAGTGACCCTTATTATTGGGGCTTCCGTTGTTGCTGCTGTGATAGGAATGTATCAACACGTTTATCCCCAAAAAAAAATACGTTTCCTTTTCCTTGGTTTAGGTGTTTTATTTGCTGCTGTTGGCCCAAGAATCTCCTTTTTAGGACTACCTCATGGAGAATACTTCTATTTATCAGATTTTATCGCTGTATTTTTAACGGGCCTATGGCTTGCTGTTTTTCCCATTCTCATCCAAGAGCTCGATAATATTCCAGGGATGGCAGGACATTTGCTAGCTGTTTCTTTTTCTATATTGTTAATAGCAACGGCTCTTTCAGGACAATATCTACCCGATGCCTTGTTTACCAGTATGACGGGGCTTTTATTGCTTGGCGTTTTTTGGAGCCGGCACGGACATATGTATCGTCGTCTTGGCGAATCCCTTTCCGCTTTTTGGGGAGTTCTTGTGGCTGGTACGTCTCTGCTCGGCGTTAGCAAGGGAATTACATTCAGTACATTAATGGTTTTGCCGTTAGGATTATTTGCTATCCCTCTTATGGAAACATCGTTGCATTTTGCCAGCTCTTTACTCTCTGCAAATCCCAAAGGGGCGATGGTTATTTATCGTAGCCTTATAGGGAGAGGGCTTGATCATCCTAGTGCTGTGAAGTTTATTACTTCGATTTGTGCTTTAACAGGTGCAATTATAGCCATGTTCCAACTCTCTGAAGGAAAAGCCTTAGTTTTCTTTGTGAGCGGCATTATTATTTTTGCTGGTGTAACCCTCGTCCCTGTTTTTGCTCGCCTTATGAAAAACAGGTCTGTGAAAGGAGAGAAGCCTGACCTTTGGGGAGTGACTATAGATAATGTTTCTATGAACTATGCTATTACTAAAGTGTATTCTCTTCTCAGTCAAAAAGAGGGGGGAGTCCTTATTTCCACCGTTAATTCCCTTGCCGTTCAAACAGCATTAAAAGATGAGGAGTATAGGAAAATTGTGGCCCAATCGGCACTCACTTTAGCGGATGGAACAGGGCTTATATGGGCTTTACGTTTCTTAGGTAAACCTGTTCAAGAACGTATTACTGGCATAGATCTCCTCTGTCAGCTATGTCGTACCGCCAGTGTAGAGGGGTGGCCGGTCTATTTTCTGGGCAGCAAACCTGGGGTAGCACAGAAAGCGACAGAGAATTTAAAAGAACAATATCCCGGATTGGTTATAGCAGGTGTTCAGCACGGCTATTTTACTGAGAAGGAAGAAGAAAAGGTCATAAAGTCTATTTGTGAGTCTGGAACCCAGTTATTGTTTGTAGGGTTAGGTATTCCTCGACAGGAAAAATGGATATATAAGAATATGAAATCTCTTGGTAACGTTGTTGCTATCGGTATAGGAGGTTCTTTTGACGTAATTTCCGGATCTCTATCTCGCGCCCCTATGCTTATACAAAAAATGGGCTTAGAATGGTTGTATCGTCTTATTCAAGAGCCATGGCGGTGGAAAAGAGATCTGGAGCTTTTTACTTTTGTCTGGCGCGTTTTGCTCACTAAAATTGGTATTATCAGGAGGTAATATTTGAGTGAACACCTTTGCGCGTGAATTAATGCATAAGGACCTCGCAGCAGTAATGGAGGAAGACTCTATCCTAGATGTAGTTCGTATTTTATATAGCCATAATATATCAGGTATCCCAGTGGTGCGAGAAGACTGGGAACTTATAGGCTATATTTCAGAAACAGATATTTTAAAAGCAGCAGTTCCCACCTATTTGGAAGTTTTAGCCCAAAGTTCCTTTCTTGACAACGGAGAAATTCGCCTTGTAGACCGTTTTAAAAACCTCGGCAAAAAAACAGTTAAAGATTTTATGACAAAATCTCCAGTCTTCGTAGATTCGTCGGCAAGCCTCATGACTGTTGCTGACTTAATGCTGCGGAAAAAAATAAAAAGGCTCCCTGTCGTTGAAAACAACAAGCTTATTGGAATTATTAACAGAGATGCTTTCTGTGAGTTTGTTATGGAGGAGCATGAAAGTGACGAAAGCGAATAATCCCCTCGAAAACAACACGCCTCTTGATTTCGTAGAAAAAACCATAGAAACCTACCGTCAAAAATTAGAAGAAGAGCTTGAAAATGAAAAAAAAAGGTTGTTAAAAGAAAAAGAAGAGGCTTTCAACCGTTTAAATTTGATGGAGAAAAATTCCATTGAAAAGGTTGAACAGGAATGGTATGAAAAAGAGCTTGCTATAAAGATGAGGGTCTCTGAGCGCGAAAAACAGTTGCATAGCCAATTAAATGAAGTTATGGAGACGTTAAAGACATCTGGTCGCGTTGCCCGAATAGTGGAAGAAATAGTGGAAGAAATAGTGCCATAAGCAAAGGCTGGAGGAGGGTAGGGGGAAAGGAGATGCTTATTTAATTGATTCGAGATATGTTAAGACTCGCCATATGGGGGGTAACAAGGCGTAAATCTGATATTATTGCAACCCTCCATGATTTAGGCATATTGCATTTAGATCCCCCAAAATCTCTAGACATAACATCCCCACAACTCGATAGGCTAAAGCTTCTTCGCGGGAAGTTGCTTGGCGTTCTAGAGGCATTGGAATGGACAGGTTGGGCAACTCTTAAAGAAAGCGATATTTCTCATGCTCGCTACAGTTTAAATTTGCCCTTCGATGATATAGTGAGTGAAATTAGTCATAGCCTTGATCAATTTTCCAATAGGTTAGGGTGTTCGTTGAACGAACGTAAAGATTTACAAGATCTTTACGTAAAGTTAAAAAATGCTCATGAAATATTGCTTCATTTCCACTCTTTCTTAAGGAAAGATATTTCTGAAGGTTATTATGTCTCCTTATGGTGGATGAACAAAACAGACATGGCAGAAGCACTTACGCTGATTCGAAATGAAATATCTCGTATAGCTCCAATAAAAACGGGAGAATATATGCGTTATCATCCTTATATTCAACCTGACAGAGAAATGCTAGTCGCTGTTGCTGTGAACGAACAATTTTCTGAGATGGTATCTCGAATTATGGAATCTTGTAATGGTGCTCTTTGGAAGGCTCCGAGTGGATATGAAAGGGAAAATATCCTTGCGACCAGTGATGCCATTGAGGAAGGCCTTAATTTACTGCCAGAAAAGCGGAGAGAGCTTGAAAGTGATTTAAAAAATACAGCTCAAATATGGGGGCCCAAACTTGCAGCTATCTATATATTGGCTGACGAAAAGTTAGAGGAAATTTTCTTAGGGAAAATGGCCCATTCTTTAGGAGATGCTTTTTTGATAGAAGGATGGATCCCTGCAGATGAACTTGAAAAAGTATTGTCTTCCCTTAGAGAAAATTATGGTTCTGACGTTTTCGTTCAATGGCGTTATCCCTCTGCTGCAGAATGGAATGACGTCCCTATTTCTCTTTCCAATTCCAATTTATCTCGTCCGTTCGAACTTTTCTTAAAGCTACTACAACCACCTCGTTATAAAACAACTGATCCTACATCTGCTATAGCTTTATTCTTTCCCCTATTTGGAGGGTGCATGGTAGGAGATGTCGGATACGGGCTCCTTATTTTTCTACTTGGTTTTTCCCTTCGCAAAAGATCTCAAAATAGAATATGTAATGATTTAGGCGTCATTGTAATATTCATGGCTATATGGAGCATTGCCTGGGGAGTTGCTTACGGAGAGTTTTTTGGTGATGTTGGACATCGTCTTTTTGGAATGGAACCTCTTTGGGTAGAGCGTTCCCATGCAGTTATGCCAGTTATGATTCTAACTATCGTAATGGGAGCAGCTCACATAATCTTAGGGCTTTTTATAGGTCTTTACGAAGGAATAAAAACGAAAAGACGCCATGTGTGGATGGAGAAAACAGGTAATTTATGTGTTTTGTTCGCACTCATAGGGGCTCTCGTAACTCTTAAAGGATGGTTGCCTCAAGAGGTATTCACCATTGCCCTGTCGAGCCTCATAATAGGGTTAATCCTTCTCATAGCTGGAGGAGGTATTGGTGGGCTAGTAGAGTCAATGGGGGCTATAGGGAACATCTTAAGCTACGTTCGAATTGCGGCTATAGGTCTTTCTTCAGCTATCTTAGCTCTTGTGGCTTCAAAGTTTATTGATGTTTTTGGGCTGTCTCTTTTAGGGATATTTCTTGCTCTAAGTGTTCATTTACTTAATTTTGTACTAGCCATTGGAGGAGCTAGTATCCACTCAGCGCGTCTCCACTATGTAGAATTTATGGGTAAATTCTATTCTGGTGGTGGTAAAGACTATAAACCATTTTCTCGGGGGAGGGAATTTAGATGGAGAAGGGGATAATTGCATTGGCGGCGGCTTTAGCGGTAGGTATCCCAGCTTTTGCTACAGCTTTGGCTCAAGCAAAAATTGGAAGCGCTGGGGCTGGAACTGTTGCAGAAAAGCCAGAAACAGCCGGAGTCATGATTATTCTTGAAGCAATTCCTGAAACTATGGTCATCCTTGGTTTTGTTGTTGCCATTATGCTAATTCTTCAATTTGCCTAGGTGATTGAACGTGTCTGAACGCACAAACTCTCAGGATCTTTTACAGTTCATAGAATCTCTGAGGAGGGAGCATGAGCTTAATTTAAACGACCTTAGGAAAAAAACAGAATGGGAGGTAGCGGAAGCAATTGCAACCCAAAGGATGGCTGTTGAGAAACGTATAGTTACTATGCGGGCTGATCAAGAAAACAGGGCTGATGCTTTGTTCCGTCACAATGTAACGTTGGCACATAGCCAATTTCGTAAAAGATTTTTAGACGAATATGATTATTTTGTAAAAGAAATAGAGATAGAAGCTCAGTCTCACCTCAAGAGATTGCGTCAAACTTCATCTCGTTACGAAGATATTATGGCACGTTTGGTATTAGAAGCTATGAATTTATGTACGGGGCCTTGTCGTGTAAAGGTCCTCCCAGGAGATAGTTCTTTTGTTCCAGATAGAGAAGAGATATTAAGCGTAAAAGAGAATCTATCTGAAGAGCTGTGGGGAGGATGTATTGTAACTTCGGAAGATAATATCTTTATTATAGATAATACCTTTAAAACGAGGTGGCAAAGACTTGAGCCAGCCATTATTAGAAAGATTTCTAGGGAAGCTCGAACAATTCTTCAAGACACGGAGTTCATGCGAGAATTACGGATATCTTAATGCTCGTATTCGGGCTCGTATTTCTAATTTCCTTACAGATGGAGATTATCAGAGAATAGCAGAGGGGGATTTAGAAACCTTTGAACAATACCTCCTCGAAAGCCCTTATTCCGAGAGCTTTCGTTTCCAGTTAGTAATGTCCCATAAAGGGATTCTTCGTCGTATAGAAGCTGCTATAGCCCATCATGTTAGTCGACAAATGCGTTTCCTTAGAGAAAAGGCGGAAGGTGAGGCTCAGAAACTATTAGAAATAGCATTGGCTCGCTCAGACCTGCTAAATGGAAGATTGATCCTTAGAGCTTCCTTTAGCGGGAACCGTGGGGGGGGAGAACCCCAGTGGCATAATTATGGGGCTTTGCCGGAAGAGTTTTATGGGGAGTTATGGGGGAACCAGATAACATCCTCAGATATTATTGGGAAGTGTCGAGCTAATGGTCACCCTTTCGCCCTTATTTTAGCCCGAGCTATTTCCGAGATGGATCATTCCAGAGACATTGTTCAGGCCGAACGATTCCTATTGCAACATATGCTGGATTTTGGCTGGCAAACTATTGCCTCGTTTCATTCAAAAAACAGCCAGATGCTATCAGAATACTTAGGGCGATCTATAGATATGTGGAATTTAGGAATCTGGCTTCGATGGCAAAACGAGTATATTCAAAAGAATGAAGCCGTAGGTATGTACATACCGAATGGTAAATGGCTTTCTCGAGAGCGCTTATCAAAAAACAGCTCCCTTAAAGAACTTGTATATTTGACCCCTTGGCAGAAGACGTTAGAAATGGAAGGGAAACAATCTCCTCATGATTATCAGAGAAGTTTATTTGTAGAATTTATGAAGTGGCAAGCGAACTTATTTAGAGGGGATCCTCTTGGGATTGAAGTGAGCTTAGGTTTTATGGGTAAATATTTTATCGAGTGGCATAATTTAAATCTCTTGGCAGTAGGGCTTTCCATAGATTTGCAGAAAGAAAATCTTTTATCCAAGCTTATTCCTGTAAGCTTTTAGCTGGAGGGCAATAGATTATGATATCTCAAGAAAAACGAGCTATAGTTTTAGGAAAACAATTGTTTGTAGATCTATGGAGTCTGGAAGGCTTTGAAGGGATTGTGTGTGAGAATCCTTCGGATATTGCTGGTACATATCGTGAGTTACTGGAAGAATCAATTGCTTTTATTATCGTGGAAGAACAATGGTTTAATGAACTTCCCGATACCTATCGTAAACGGTTTGAGAAGATGCAAAGACCAGTGTGGATCCCTTTCCCTTCATTACTTCTGGGAAGGGACTGAGAGAGGAGGCCATAGCAGTGTCTTCAGGAAAAATAACGGGAATATCCGGGCCAGTTGTGCGTGGCTTTACTCTTTCTCCTGTAAAAATGTTTGAGGTTGCTTACGTTGGAGATAACAAGCTTCTAGGAGAAGTGATTCGAATAGAAGGGAACTCTGTAGATATACAGGTATACGAAGATACATCAGGAGTTACTAACGGAGAGCCTATAGAATTTTCGGGGGAGCTTTTAGCAGTAGATTTAGGCCCTGGAATTTTGGGTAGCGTCCTTGATGGAATTGGTCGCCCTCTAAGAGTTTTAGGTGAGGAGGGTATTTATCTCAAACGGGGTATACATCTTAACTCTATAGATAGAAACAAAATATGGCATTTTACACCTCTCCTGCAACCAGAAACTTCCATAAGCTCTGGAACAATTCTAGGCTATGTAATAGAAGGTTCTTATTTGAGGCACTATATTATGGCTCCTCCAGAGATTTCAACAGCTGTTGCAGTATGGGTGGCTCCAGAAGGAGACTATTCCGTAGAAACCCCCCTGTGTTGCCTAGAAAGTGGAGAAGAGCTTTGTATGCAACAACGATGGGAAGTCAGACGTTCCCGCCCAGTAGGAAGTCGTCTTCCTTTCGATGCCCCGCTCCTCACGGGGCAACGTATCCTCGATACCCTGTTCCCTATCGCTCTTGGTGGAGCGGCAGTTTTGCCGGGAGGGTTTGGTACTGGGAAGACGATAACTCAACAGTCTTTAGCAAAATGGTGTAATGCCGATATTATTATTTATATCGGTTGCGGCGAGCGAGGAAACGAAATGACCGAAGTTCTTGAAGAATTTCCAGAACTTAATGATCCATTCCATGCTGCTCCTCTTATGGAGCGGATGGTTTTGATTGCTAACACTTCTAACATGCCTGTTGCGGCCCGAGAGGCTAGCATATATTTAGGAATGACTTTAGCCGAGTATTTTAGAGATATGGGATACAATGTCGCTATTATGGCAGATTCCACTTCAAGATGGGCGGAAGCTCTTAGAGAAATTGGAGGGCGTCTGGAAGAAATGCCAGGCGAGGAAGGATATCCAGCCTATCTAGGAACCCGATTGGCTCAATACTATGAAAGAGCAGGAAGAACAGTCGTGTTAGGTGTGCCTGAACGAGAAGGATCTGTAACAGTTATTAATGCTGTTTCTCCCCCGGGAGGGGATTTTTCCGAACCTGTTACACAAGCCAGCCTGCGTCTTTCTGGCGCATTTTGGGGGTTAGATAAGCGTCTGGCCCAGCAGCGGCATTTCCCAGCTATAAACTGGCGTCAAAGCTACACTTTATATGAAGAAAGTTTAGCTCCTATCTTCGAGAAAAAACTCGGCCCTCAATGGAAAGAACTTAAAAACTATCTAAAAGAGATGCTAGACCGAGAGAAAGTACTTATGGACCTCGTTCAACTTGTGGGAAGAGACGGTCTTTCTGAAAAAGATAAATGGCTTTTAACTCATGCTGATACGATAAAAGTCATTTACTTGCAACAAAATGCTTTTAGTGAAGCAGACGCAAGCTGTTCCATGAAAAAACAGTTTGCATTGCTTCATATATTACGACGTCTTGATGCGCTTGTTCAACAACGAATAGAGGAAGGGCTCTTGTACGATCAAATAGCTAACTATCCCTTGCGCGTAGAGCTTTTACGTCTGCGAGAGGCTGCAGAAGAGAAATTAGAGGAACGAGGGACAACATGGCTTCTCCGTTTTTCAGAGAAGCTCAACGATCTGGTGGTGGTTCCCGAATGAAACTTTTCTTAGAAGGTTATCGATCTGTATCAGGCATATCAGGACCTCTTCTCTTTGTGTCTGGCATTAGAAAAGCAGGATATGGAGAGCTTGTGCGCATAGAAACACCTACAGGGATACGGACAGGCCAGATCCTTCAGATACAGGGAGATCTCTGTGTTATTCAAGTTTTTGATGGAACGATTGGCCTCAACATAAAAAACACGACTGTGTGGTTTGAGAGAGATGTGGTAAGGATGCCAGTGGGAGATGCTCTTATAGGCCAAATTCTCAGCGGTCGTGGGCAGCCTCTTGACGGTGGCCGCTTATCTTTTATCGATAAGGATTTGCCTATAACAGGAATGCCCATCAATCCTGTGCAGAGGATGAGCCCTAATGCATACGTTGAGACTGGCATATCTACTATTGATCTTATGAATACTCTGGTGCGGGGGCAAAAACTGCCAGTTTTCTCAGGTTCAGGACTTCCAGCTAATGAGATAGCTGCCCAGATAGTACAGCAAGCTCGAGTTCCTGGAAGAGAAGCGGAGTTTCTTGTCGTATTTGCAGCTATGGGAATTACCCGCAGGGAGGCTCGCTATTTTATCGATACATTCCAACGTACAGGGGCTATCAATAACGGAGTGTTTTTTTTTAATCTTGCCAGCGATTCTGCTGTAGAGCGACTCTTAACTCCACGTATGGCTCTTACTACTGCAGAATATTTTGCTTTTGAAAAAGGTTACGACGTTTTGGTCGTTATGACTGATATGCTCTATTACTGCGAAGCATTACGAGAAATCAGTGCCGCTCGAGAAGAAGTTCCAGGGCGACGAGGGTATCCAGGCTATATGTATTCAGATTTAGCGGAGATTTATGAGCGTGCGGGCTGCGTGAAAGATTGCTCTGGAAGCGTTACTCAGATACCTATTATTACTATGCCTGATGATGACATGACTCACCCTGTAGTGGATCTTTCTGGTTACATAACAGAGGGACAAATTGTTCTAGACCGAAGCATTCACGATCGCGGGGCCTTTCCACCCATTAATGTTTTGCCTAGCTTAAGTCGTCTCATGAATAAAGGGATTGGAAAAAAGAGAACTTTTGATTATCATAGGGCTTTGGCTGACCAACTCTATGCATCTTATGCTCGTGCTCAGGAACTTGCGAGATTGCGATTAATTGTGGGTGATGATGGACTTACAGAAACCGAACATCTTTTCCTTAAGTTCGGGGAAAAATTCGAAAAAAAATTTGTCAGCCAAGGTAATATATATCGCTCCCTTCATGAAACAGTAGAAATAGCTTGGCAATGTTTAGCAGAACTTCCTGCGAGAGAGCTCTACCGTTTACCGGAGCATTATATTACAGAGAAACTTGGGACTCATTCACAATGAACGAGAACCTTAGACCACCGACCAGGGAACAACTTATTGATGTCCGTCGTCAAATGGCCACAGTTCAATATGGAAAAGAGCTTCTCGAAAAAAAGCGAGATGCTCTTTTAAGGACGTTAGAAGAGGATCGACGAAATTTCAAGAAGTTGGAATCTTTCTTTAGAGAACAGATGCGCCATATCTCTTTTATATATGCTCTTATTCGAATGTATGAAGGGCAATTGGTCTTACAATTCATAAAGCCAGAAAGAGAACATACTCAAGTAGATGTGGAACGACATACCCTTATGGGATGCCGTTATTCCCAGTTCAAACCGTTAAAAGAACAAGTATTTTCTCTCTCAGGGCTTGCCTATGACCCGGCGATGGCATCGTTATATGTAGATGATTTACTCAACGAAATGAAAAAAATAGAGGAGAAAGTATGGCTTTTTATCAACTTGAAAGCTAAACTATCCGCTCTCGAAAAGGAGCTTTCTAAAACAATGCTTAAAATTAATACTCTACAATATATTTTAATTCCTACTCTTCATAAGGAAGAGAGTCGAATTCGTGATATCCTATCTGAGCGGGAACGTCAAGAACGATATGCGGTTAAAAAACTTTCCAAAAAGAAAAAGTTGCAAGGTTTTTCTTATTTCCCGGAGTAAGAGTGATGAAAATTGTTATAATAACTATAGGGCAACCTCGGGACCGTGCTCTTAGAAACATGGTCTCCGAATATTTGAAGCGTTGTCAGCCTTATCTTCCTATAGAAATAGACTATGTTCCTGAAGGAAGAAGGGCTTCCAGTCCGGAGAAGGTTGTAGAACGGGAATCCGAGGCTTTGCTGAAGAAAGTAAAAGAACGGGATTTTCTCGTTCTTTTAGACGAAAGAGGGCAACATTTTACCAGCCGGGAGTTCTCTCAATGGCTTTATCGCCATATTGAAGAGGTACATGGGAGGCTGGTTTTTGTTATTGGAGGAGCATATGGTCTTTCAGACAAGATAAAAAAAGAGAGTGGAGAATTAATTTCTCTATCGGAAATGACTTTTCCTCATGAGTTATGTCTTCTCTTTCTTTCAGAACAACTTTATCGAGCTATAGCAATACACGAAGGAATGGCATATCATCATTAATTATTTTATAAAGGAGAGTAGGATGTTATGAAAATGGACAAAATTATGAAACAGGCTCAGAAAATGCAAGCCCAAATGATGAGGATTCAGGAAGATTTGGCACAAGAGAGAGTGGAAGGAAATGCTGGGGGAGGGATGGTTAAAGTCGTTGCCAATGGTCAAGGAGATATTTTATCTATAAAGATAGAGAAAGAAGTTGTGAATCCTAACGATGTTGAAATGCTGGAAGATATGGTTCTTGCTGCAGTCTCAGAAGCTCTTAAAAACAGCAGGGATATTGCCAACGCAAAAATGGGGCAGGTTTCCGGAGCTCTTGGAGCATTGGGGTTAATGTAACGTGTCTCTTCCGGAACCTCTACAACAGCTAATATCTCTTTTAAAACGATTCCCCGGCGTGGGCGAAAAAAGTGCCCGCAGGATGGCCTTTTTTATCATACAGCAGCCAGATGCATATTCAAAAGAACTTGCCTCTTTACTCAAAGGATTAAAGGAGTGTCTTCATGAGTGCCCTCTTTGCGGTAATATTACAGATGTTGATCCTTGTTCCATATGTGCCGATCCTCTACGAGATAGACGCCTGTTGTGTGTTGTAGAGTCGCCAGAAGATCTTTTAAGCATGGAGCAAGCAGGAATATATAATGGGTTGTATTACATGTTAAGAGGCAGAGTTTCTCCTCTCGATGGGGAGGATTTATCTTCTACCGAGGTAGAGCATCTTCGGCAACGTATTCTTGAAACAGAAGCCAAAGAGGTTATTATTGCTACCAATCCTCGAGTGGAAGGAGACCTGACGTTTTATTCGTTATTGTCAGAATTAGGTGATCTACATGTGAAAATCAGTCGTCTAGCCTATGGACTCCCTGTGGGGGGAAGTATAGAATTTGCCGACAGAATTACATTGCATGCAGCCTTTGAATCCCGAATTGAAGTCAAAAAGAATATGAGAAAATAGGAGGTGAGGGGTATGGCTGATGGTTTTGGCAATGTGTTGCGACGGGTATGTCGAATTTTGATGATGATATTTTTTGGAATTGCAGGGTACCAATTAGCGTCTCTTTTTGTTCCCTATATTCCGGCACCTGTCTCAGAATCAGTGCGAGCATGGTTCCCTGCATGGTTAGCAAAACAGGTTTTTTACACTTTCGCTTGTGTGGGGATTTTTGCTCTTATAGGTTGGGCAATTACGCCTTTGCTTCTCAAAGGACTTGGCTTTATTGGGGCCTTATTGGAATATCATCTAAAAACTCTTAGTTGGCAGGATATATCTTCTGCTACTTTAGGACTGATTGTCGGTCTTCTTATTGCAAATCTTATCGCAGTTCCTTTTTCCGATCTCCCTGTTGGGAACTATATTGCAATTGTACTCAATATAGTTCTGGGTTACCTAGGCGCGCGAATTTTTTGGAAGCGTCAGCAAGACATTCGTGGCGTTTTTAATTTAGGCGCTCTTAAGGAGCGTCTAGCTACCCGAAAAACTAAAAAAGGACGCGCCATTCACGAAGATATTGAAGGAGAGGAGGATCTTTGCCCACCCCGTAAAATTCTTGACACGAGCGTTATTATCGATGGTCGAATTCTCGACATTGCCCGGACTGGATTTATGGAAGGTGTATTAGTTCTTCCCCGCTTCGTCTTATTAGAGCTTCAGGCAGTAGCAGATTCTACGGACCCAGCTCGCCGAACGCGTGGACGAAGAGGCCTTGATGTAGTGAATGAGCTTCAAAAGCTCTCCTCTCTTGATGTGGAAATTATGGAAGTTACCCTTAAACAACTGAAAGTAGAGACAGTTGACAGCGGCCTTGTGGCATTAGCGCAGCAAATTGGAGGAGAAATTCTTACCACAGATTATAACCTTAACAAAATAGCGCAAATCCAGGGAATTACTGTTTTGAATGTCAATGATTTAGCGAATGCGATGAAACCAATGCTTCTTCCCGGAGAGTCTATCATCGTAGATGTAATCCGGGAAGGGAAGGAGCCTCATCAGGGTGTTGGATATTTAGATGACGGCACGATGCTGGTAGTAGAAGATGGGGAGAATTACATAGGAAAACGAGTAGAAGTGGTAGTGACCTCCATGCTTCAGACATCTGCGGGACGAATGGTTTTCGGTCGTATCCGTAGAGAGGTCAGGCCGTGAAGACTTTCTCTTTTATAATAGCGGCAGCCGGTTTAGGAGAGCGCATAGGAGGCTCTCCTAAACAATTTAGGCTTCTTGGTGGCACCCCTCTTTGGCAATGGAGTTCCCACGTAGCTGAAGAACTCCTCGCTCTGGGGAAAATTCAGGAGATCATTTTAGTTGTCCCTTCTGATAGTATAACCCGCATAAAAAAAACGTTATCAACGTTATCAGAGAAAACGTCTTTTCTTGTTGTAGCAGGAGGCACAACTCGTTCTCAATCGGTTCGAAACGGAGTAGCAATGGCATCCTCTGATTATGTCTTAATTCATGACGGAGCCAGACCTTTTATAGATAAAGAACTTTGCATAACTATAATGGATCATGTGAAACCCAATTTGGGCGTTATTCCGGTAGTCCCAATATCCGATGCACTGAAAAAGATAGAAATTGTTGAAGGGGAAGAGCGTGTTTCTTCAACTTCTAGAGAGCATCTTTATACTACACAAACTCCACAATGTTTTCCCCGTTTGCAATTACTAGAGGCTCTCGACACAGATAAAGATTTACTTTTTAAAGATGAAGCGGAAGCTTGGATCGCTTTAGGGAAAAAAATTGTTACGATACCAGGAGCAAGACGCAATATGAAAATTACTTATCAGGAAGATTTTATACTAGCTCATCAAATAGCGAGTAATAATAGGGAATATCGGGTTGGAAATGGATTTGACATCCATCCTCTTGTGCCTTCCAGACCATTGATTCTTGGAGGAGTAGAAATAGAATCTCCTTTAGGCTTGGATGGGCATTCTGACGCAGATGTACTTGCTCACGCTGTTATGGATGCTCTATTAGGGGCCGCTGGCCTTCCTGATATAGGAAAACTTTTCCCAGCGTCTGATCCTCAATATAAAAATATTTCTTCCCTCGACCTTCTTTCTCGTGTAGCCTCCCTTTTGAAGGAAGGTAGATGGGACATCCTTTGGGTTGATGTTACATTACAAGCCCAACTTCCTCGGCTTGGTTCTTTCACGAAACAAATGGAAGAGAATTTAGGCGAACGTCTTTTTGCTTTTGAAATGGAATCTGAGAAAATCAACATAAAAGTTAAATCGGGAGAGCGCATAGGTGCTGTAGGAAGAGCTGAGTGCATGAAGTGCACCGCTGTAGCGACACTCTCTCGATGGAGAAGGTGAATTTTATGATACGAACTCGTTTTGCCCCATCACCTACAGGCTTCCTTCATATAGGAGGAGCTCGCACTGCTCTTTTCAACTGGCTTTTTGCCAAAAAACATAGTGGGCAGTTTGTTCTGCGAATAGAAGATACAGATCAAGAACGCTCTCAAGAATCTTATGCCCGCATGCTTTATGAAGATATGGAATGGCTGGAACTTGATACTGATGAAAACCCCGCAAAGGGTGGCTCATATGGTCCCTACACTCAAAGCCATCGTATGGATATTTACTCCCGTTATCTTCAAATTCTAAAAGATAAAGAAGCTATTTACCCGTGTTTTTGTTCTCCGAAACAGCTTAGAGAAGACAGGCATTTCCAACTAGAACAGGGGCTCCCTCCTCGCTATTCGGGGCGATGCCGTTGCCTTTCTGAAAAGGAAATTCAGGAAAAAATTCTAAGTGGGGAGAAACCTTGCTGGCGCTTTGCAGTACCCGAAAAAGGAGTATTTATATTAGACGATCTTGTTCATGGGAAGATCGAGTACAACTATGAAGAAATAGGAGATTTTATAGTACAACGCTCTGATGGTTGGCCTACATACCTTCTTTCGGCAGCCCTTGATGATGCCCTTATGGAAATATCACATGTTATTCGCGGTGATGAACATCTCATAAATTCCGTGCTTCAAACTCTTATACAGGAAGCATTGGATTTACCCTCGCCTCGCTATGGTCATGTGCCTATGATTGTCGGGATGGATCGCCAAAAACTGAGCAAACGAACAGGCGCACAATCTGTTCGGGAGTATAGAGAAAGAGGCTTTTTGCCTGAATCTCTACGAGCTTATTTATCTACATTAAGTTGGACGCCTGAAAATCCATTGAATCTACTTTCCAAGGATGAATTAATAGAGGAATTTTCTCTTAGCAGGATTGCAACATCTTCTCCAGTCCACGATGAGGCTCATCTTGAATTTTGGCAAAAGAAAGCCATGGCTCATAGAGGGACAAGCTGGCTTTTTGACGAACTTTGCCGCTTAGCACCGGATAAAGAGGCTTTTTTTCGAGGAAAAGATAGAAAACATCTTTTTTTATTGCTTGAAGACATTTCGGGGGCTTGCCTTACACCTTCAGACGTTTTAAAATCTCTCAAATGGTTTTTTAGCCCTTCAGCATTGTCTGTTCCAATTCCAGAATGGATACCTGAAGTGGTTTGCGTACTTGAAAATATTAATGATACTTGGGAGTCTGAAATCATTAACAAGACACTTCGGATGTACCAAAAAGAAAAAGGGTTAAAAGGCAGAGAATTTTATCATCCGTTGCGGCTCTTACTCACCGGAGAAGAGCAAGGTCCGGCACTACCATTAGAAATGGCAGCTTTGGGAAAAACGGAGACCCTTCTGCGGTTGGCTAGAAGGTAGAGAAGTGGAATGAGGAGGTCACATAAATGACGATCGAGAGTAAATTTGTTCCTTATGAGGGGTTCACTTTTGACGATGTTCTGTTAGTGCCAGGGTATAGTGAGGTGCTCCCCTCTCAAGTAGACGTAAGTACTTATTTAACCCCTGACATAGAGATGAACTCTCCTATATGCAGTGCCGCCATGGATACTGTTACAGATGGACGGCTTGCTATCGCCTTAGCTCGAGAAGGAGGAGTAGGAATCGTTCATCGAAATATGCCTATAGAAAGACAAGTTAAAGAAGTCGATAAAGTGAAGCGCTCTGAAGCTGGAGTTATAGTGGACCCTTTCTTTCTTCATCCTGAGGATAAGGTTCAGCAGGCTGTGGATTTGATGGAGCACTATCATATATCAGGGGTTCCTATTGTGAACCATGAACAGAAACTAGTTGGGATTATTACTAACCGGGATCTTCGCTTTGTTACTGATTTCGAACAGGATATTTCTGCCATTATGACACATGAACGGCTTGTAACTGCTTCGGAAGGAACTACTTTAGATGAAGCGAAAAATATTTTAATGAAACATAAAATAGAAAAATTGCCTCTCGTCGATAAAGCAGGGAAGTTAAAAGGTCTTATTACTATTAAAGATATACAAAAAGTCAGAGACTTCCCTAATGCATGCAAGGACTCACATGGTCGTTTACGAGTAGGAGCTGCAGTAGGCGTAGGGACTGATGTGTACGATAGAGTTGCAATGTTGGTAAAAAGCGGGGTTGACATTATAGTTGTGGATACGGCACACGGACACTCAGTAAAAGTTCTTCAGACCGTGAAGGAAATACGAAAACAGTATCCTGACATTCCTTTAATTGGGGGGAATATTGCTACTTCTGATGCTGCGGAGGCCCTCATTGATGCAGGAGTGGATGCTGTTAAAGTAGGGGTAGGGCCAGGATCTATCTGTACAACAAGAATTATAGCTGGGATTGGCGTTCCTCAGCTGTCCGCTGTTTTTAACGTTGCTAAGGTGGTACACGCTCGCGGAAGGAAAGTCATCGCTGATGGGGGAATTCGATACTCGGGAGATATTGTAAAAGCTATTGCAGGTGGAGCTGATAGTGTGATGATCGGCTCTCTTTTTGCCGGAACGGAAGAAAGTCCTGGAGAAGTAGTAATCTATCGAGGACGCTCCTTTAAGAGTTATAGAGGAATGGGGTCTCTTGGCGCCATGCGGGAAGGATGCAGCAAAGACCGCTATTTCCAAGAATCAGCAAGTAGTGATAAACTTGTTCCTGAAGGGATAGAAGGGCTGGCTCCGCATAAAGGGCCTTTATCTGCGGTAGTATACCAACTTTTAGGGGGATTGCGGGCAGGAATGGGCTATGTTGGAGCTTCAAATATAGAGGAGCTTCACTCCAAGTCCCGTTTTGTAAAGATCACACCAGCATCTGTTAAAGAAAATCACCCCCATGACGTAGTAGTAACTAAGGAGGCTCCTAACTATTGGATTGAATAGAAGGTGTAATTCATGAAAGTTTCCAGGATATTTACTCGAGATGTAGGAACAGAGTCAAAATATTGGCGAGGAATTCTGGAACTTCCAGTCTTGATTGAAGAAGTTCTTGCAGATAAAACGACAATAGGATTTAATACTTCCCGAGAGTTTGAAACATCTCTTATAGATTGGTGGAGTTCTTTTATTGTTGATAGCTATTTATGATAGTTGTAAGAAAATGCAAGAACATGTTATACTTATTTTGTATGAGTGATAGGTGAGAGGATCTGGTTATTTTCCAAAGAGTGGGTTTCCCCACTCTTTGTTTTTTGTGTATATCATCATTCCACGTAGAGGAGGTCTTATAATGACAGCAAACTTTGATAAAGAAAATCTCAGGACTTCCATTTGCGATATAGTGGAAAAAAATGGTTATGAATGTGTGGGAGTTATTTTTGCTAGAGAAGCGCATAACTTTTATATCAGGGTTTATATAGATACGCTTGGTGGCATTACTGTGAAAGATTGCGAGATTGTTTCGAAGAGTGTGAGTCGATATCTTGATGCTCATGACGAATCCATTCCTCAGCGATATTTTTTAGAAGTAGGATCCCCTGGTCTTGATCGTCCTCTTTTCTCGATAGAGGATTTCGAGAAATTTATTGGACGCAAGGCTAAAGTTCGGTGCCAAGCGCCAGTGGAGGGACGTAAAAGATTTAAAGGAGAAATACTCGGGGTCAACAAAGATACTGGCTCTATTCGCCTAAGCCTTGAAGAGACCACACAAGAAGTCGATATCCCGTGGGCCTCTATACAGAAAAGCAACTTAGTTTACGAGGGCGATTAAACTTATTATTGTGGAAATTTTGGAGGAGGATGAGAAATATGCAGCTTGGACGTGATTTCATCCGTGCACTGAAACAGCTCACAGCAGAGCGTGGTCTGACACCGGAAGTGATCGCATCGAGTCTAGAAGCGGCACTAATCTCCGCATATAAAAAATATCAGGGTGGAAACCAAAACGTAGAAGTGCATATAGATTTAGAGAGTGGGAATGTGTCTATTTGTGAAGTGAAATTTGTTGTAGAGGATGTAAAACAGCCAGATATAGAGATTAGTCTTGATGATGTGCAGAAAATGGGCTACACGGATGTATTGATCAACGAGTACATTCGAATTGAAGTAAACCCTGAAGATTTTGGACGTATAGCAGCGCAAACAGCACGTCAAGTTATTATACAGAAACTAAAAGATGCAGAGCGACAAATAATTTTTGAAGAATTTTCTGGTCGAGTGGGAGACTTGGTGAATGGTGTTATTTTTAAAGCTGAAAACGATCAAGTTTTAGTGCGGCTTAATGATCGAACAGAGGCTATATTACCTAGGGAAGAACGAATTATTAGTGAAGCTTATGTCCCTGGAGAACGATTAAAATTTTACCTCCTTGATGTGCGTCAAACTACCCGAGGACCTCGAATAGTTGTATCCAGGACTCACCCGGGATTACTTCGGAAACTGATGGAACTTGAGGTGCCTGAAATTCAGGAAGGAATTATTGAAATAAAAGGGATTGTACGAGAAGCTGGGACGAGAGCAAAGGTAGCGGTTCAGACCTTGGATAGTAATGTGGATCCAGTAGGCGCTTGCGTAGGGAATGGCGGGGCTAGAATCAAGTCTATTAGCCAGGAACTTTCGAATGAAAAAATTGATGTTATTATATGGAACAGTGATCCTTTAACTTTTATTCGTAATGCATTATCTCCAGCCAAAATAGTCAAAATAGAGCCTGTTTTGGAGCAGGACAAGGCTGTGACTGTCTATGCTCGCCCTGATCAGTTATCTCTTGCTATAGGTAAGGCTGGTCAGAATGTTCGACTAGCAGCAAGGCTAACAGGGTGGAAGATAGACATTAAAGCCTTGGAGCCAGATCGGATGCCAACGCTTCAAGATATTTTTCAGGACATTATAGATTAAGAGGTGCCTTATTAGTGGTGCATATAAAGCGGAAGCGGCCACGAACATGCGTTGGTTGTCACAGAGAAAGTCCTAAAAAGGATCTTATACGGGTTGTTCGTACGCCTGACGGCTCAATAGCTATAGATCCTACAGGTAAGATGTCTGGGCGAGGAGCATATGTTTGCCTGAACAGAGAGTGTATTGAGGAGGCCCAAAAAAGGAAAGCTCTTTCGAAAGTACTTAAATGCAACGTGGATGAGAGAGTGTATATAGAGCTACTATCCCTTCTTGAACAAAAGGAGAAGGGGGGCGATTCCTTAATTGAGTAAGGATCTTTTATTTACCTATTTAGGCTTGGCACGTCGTTCGGGGCAACTTCTTGTTGGGCAGGACCAGATAAAAAAAGCTTTTATAAAAAACGAGGGGTTAGTTGTTCTTCTCTCTGAGGATGCTTCTGAAAGCACTAGACGTAAATTTCTTGGATATGAAGAGCGGAAACAATGCAAAATAGAAACAATCCCCCTCACGGGAGAGGAATTATCGAAAGCTATCGGAACCACAAATACACAAATTGTGGCTTTACCGTCACGCAGTGGCTTTGCTGTGAAAATACAAGCCATGCTAGCGGAAGGGGGAAATATATTTGAGTAAAATAAGAGTTTATGAACTAGCCAAGATGTTAGGAAAAAGTAATAAAGATTTATTGAGCATGTTGGAAGATCTTGGTGTTGAAGTTAAAACTCATATGAGTTCTATCGATACGGAAGTAGCCCAGCTCATTGAAGAAACTGTTAAAAGCGAGGAGGGCAAACATACACCTCAAATGCAGAAAGAGGAAACAATGGTGAAGGAAAAACAATGCGTACGTGTTCGTAAGACTGCCACGGTGAAAGAAGTAGCCAGACTTATCGATGTCCCTGTGGCAGAAACAGTTAAAACTCTTGTTGATGCTGGGATTATGGCTCCAGCAGGGACTAGCATTGATGAAGCTATTCTTCTCGCGCTAGGCGAAGCCTATAACATAGAGTTTCAGTTTGAAGAAGAGGGATCTGCACCAAAGGAAGAGGGAAAAACTCTTTCTGCGGGAAGACCCGTATTTCATGGAGACCACATGGAACCAAGATCTCCGATCGTAACAGTAATGGGACATGTTGATCATGGGAAAACAACACTTTTGGATTATATTAGAAAAACTAATATATCTGCCAGAGAAGCAGGTGGAATTACCCAGCACATAGGAGCTTCCACTGTTGATCATGAAGGGAAAAAGATAATTTTCCTCGACACACCAGGACACGAGGCTTTCACTGCAATGAGGGCAAGAGGAGCACAGGCTACTGATGTCGCTATTCTTGTAGTTGCAGCGGATGACGGGCTCATGCCTCAAACTCGGGAAGCTATTAACCATGCGAAAGCAGCCGGAGTACCTATTGTTGTAGCTGTAAATAAGATAGACAAACCTGCTGCTCGTCCTGACAGGGTCAGACAACAACTATCAGATATTGGCCTTGTTCCCGAAGAGTGGGGTGGCGACACCATAATGGTAGATGTATCTGCAAAAACAGGGCAAGGAATTCCCCAACTTTTGGAGATGGTCCTCCTCGTCGCAGAAATGGAAGAATTAAAGGCTGATCCGACTGTTACCCCAGAAGGAATTGTTATTGAAGCAAAACTTGATAAAGGAAAGGGGCCTGTGGCTACTGTTATCGTCCAGCAAGGGACCTTACACCGTGGAGACATTATTCTCCTTGATTCTACATGGGGAAAGATCAGAGCCATGCTTGATTCCAGAGGGCGTCAGGTGTCAAAAGCTGGTCCCAGTACACCTGTGGAAGTTCTAGGCCTAACGTCAGTGCCTCAACCTGGCGAACGTTTCATTCTGGTAGAAAATGAGCGAGAAGCTAGAGACGAAACTGCAAAACGGGAACAAATCAAACGAGAGGCTGAAACCGCAACTTCCAAGAGAATGACTCTGGAGGAGCTCTACTCTCAAATGAAAGAGGGAGAAATTCCTCAGCTGAATCTCTTGGTAAAATGCGATGTTCAAGGCACATGTGAAGCTTTATGTGCCTCTCTTGAAAAAATGGGAACATCTGAAGTAGGTATTAATATAATCCATCGTGGAGTAGGTCGCATTGCAGAATCTGATATTATGTTAGCCTCCGCCTCTAATGCTGTTATTATCGGCTTTAATGTTCGGCCAGATAAAAATGCTCAAAAGATAGCGGAAGTTGAAGGTATACAGATTCGACTCTATGACGTTATCTATGACGTTATCGATGATGTAAAAGCCGCCCTTGAAGGTATGTTAACTCCCACTATTCGAGAAGAGCCCTTAGGACAGGCAGAAATCCGTCAGGTTTTCAAGGTTCCTAAAGCTGGTAAGATTGCTGGCTGTTATGTAACGGAAGGCATCATTAAGCGAAGTGCGCGGGCTAGAGTGATCCGAGATGGAGTTGTTGTATGGACAGGCAGTTTATCAAATCTGAAGCGATTTAAAGATGAAGCTCGAGAAGTAAACGCAGGGTATGAGTGTGGCATTAATTTCGCTGGCTTCCAAGATTTTAGAGAAGGAGATGTAATAGAAGCCTTTGAACTTATAGAGGAGCGACGCCATCTCGATTAGGGATGGCACAATCCTTTTACTTTTATATGAAACAGAATGAGTTATACCCCTATGTAGGGGTGTTCCAGGTAGAAATAGACATACCTGGGTGTCGAAGCATAAAAGAACGACGGCAAGTAGTTCGGTCGTTAATAGATAGGATTCGCCGACGATGGAATGTATCCGTTGTCGATATAGGTCCTGAAGGTCGATGGGATCAAGTTTTTTTAGCCTTTTCTCTTGTAGGAACTACATATACTATGTGTGAAGAACGCATAGATGCGATTTGGAATTTTCTACAAAAAGAAGAGGATATGTCGACTTTCGTAATTGTTCATTATTGGCAAGAGGTCGATAAGTATGACGAATTACCGGATGCAGAGAATTAACAAACAACTCCAGCGAGAGATAAGCATGCTTCTGGAGTATAAAATTAAAAATGAAACAGCTAAAGAAGCTATCATAACCGAGGTCGAATGTTCTAAAGATCTCGAATTTGCAGTAGTTTATTTTATTACTCTTGAGCCGAAACAGCGTAAGGTAGTATTTAAGGCTCTAGAGAGTGTAGCAGGTCCCTTGCGCAGCATGTTGGGGAAGAAGTTACGTCTTCGGAAAATTCCTGAAATTCGCTTCACTATTGATCCTTCTGTAGATTATGGACGACGGATTGATGCTCTTTTGGACAGTTTAAAAGAAGAGACTAATCCTTCTTCTGATACTAACGGAGTGGATGAACGTGAGGAGTAATATAAGCCTTGGGGATTTATATTCCATTTTAAATGCATCATCCTCTTGGGTGATACTAACCCACCAAAAGCCAGACGGCGATGCTCTCGGTTCAGCGTCGGCTCTTGTAGTTCATGGAAAAGAGAGGGGGAAACGTGTTATTTGGGGAGGTCCTGATCCTCTGCCTGATACGTATGCGTTTCTCCCTTTTGGGGACGAATACCAGGTTTTTGATAATCATTTGCCGCCAGTGGAAGGAAAAACTTCCATCATATTTTTAGACATAAGTAACATAGAACGATCTGTATCTAATATCCAGGAACTGCAAAATATGTGTACTTTCATAAATATAGATCACCACGGTGATAATACTTTATTTGGTGACTACTATTACGTAGATGAAACATCTTCTTCCCTTGGAGAAATTTTATGGAGCCTTTTCTTAATCTCTTCGACAGGATATAGTTTCCAATCAGCTCTAGGGCTTTATACCGCTATCGTTACAGATAGTGGAAATTTTTCTTTTTCATCCACGTCTCCCCGTACTCATGAGGCAGCGGCAGATCTTATCAGGAGAGGTGTTCCCCCCGCAGAAATGAGTCAAAAGATATTTTATAATCAACCTCTGCAAAGCCTTCATTTATGGGGAAGAGTTTTCGAAAGAACGTGTTTGTTTGGAAATGTAAGAAAAGCCTGCCTTTCTTGGATAACTCTTGAAGATTTTTCATGCCTCAACTCCGACCCAGCCGATACTGAAGGCTTGGTCAACGAGCTACTTAAGGTAAAAGACGTGGTTTTTGCAGTACTTCTTGTGGAAGAAAAAGATCGAATTCGAATAAGCCTTCGTTCCCGTGGAGAAATTTCTGCGCAAAAAGTAGCTCATCGTTTTGGCGGAGGAGGGCATAAACAAGCCGCTGGTTGTCAACTTTCCCTTTCGCTGGAAGAGGCCAAAAAACATATCATCCGTGTTATTACGGAGGATATGGATGGTTAGTTCGATTTTGCTATTGAATAAACCTACGGGAATCCGAAGTGCTTCTTGCGTTCACCTCCTTCGAACTAAGTTCCCTAAAAGGGTAAAGGTAGGACATGGTGGAACTCTAGACTCTACGGCTTCTGGCCTTCTCGTTATCTTGTTGGGAAATGCCACTCGTCTCTCTGATTATGTTATGATGCTGCCTAAAGAGTATAAAGTGACCTTAAAATTGGGGGTATCTACATCAACTCTTGATTATTCAGGAGAAATAGTGAGTCAATCCTCTTTCTCTCACATAACTTCCGAAAAAATAGATGCCATATTACCTGCTTTTCAAGGGATGCGGATGCAACTGCCTCCCACAGTTTCTGCCATTAAAATTCAAGGGAAAAGAGCTTCTGATCTCAAACGTGGTGGGTGCTCGCCAATCCTAGCCCCTCGTCCAGTTACCGTCTCCTTTATTCGGCGTATATCGAATATATCGAAAGAAGGGGAAATCTCTCTGTTTGTTCGGTGTCATAAAGGTACGTATATTCGGAGTATCGTGCGAGATCTCGGAGAAAAACTGGGATGTGGAGCCACAGTTACGGAGCTGATACGACTTTCTACAGGAACCATGAAGTTAGAAAGCGCTCTTTCTTATCAGGAAGCAGAACAATATAATTGGGAGGAAGTCTTGAACAAGACCTTATCTCTTCAAGACTTTGCTGCACACTTCACTATTTATGAAGCAAATACGATACAAGAAGAAAATATAAAAAATGGGTTAAAAATAAGAATTAAGGAGATGCTTCCTATTTCGAGAGGTCCTGTCCCAACGAACATTGCTATATGTGTCCTAGGGAAAAAACTTTTTTCCCTAGGAACTTTAGAATTAATTGAAACTAACACTTTCTTTCGTCCTCGGACAAATATTTTTTAGAGGGATAATTTGATGATCCAAGTAATAGGAGCTTTTGACGGTTTTCATAAAGGGCATCAATTACTTCTTAAAGAAGCGGCGCGTCTGTCAAGAGAACAAAATGACCAATGGGGCGTAGTTACATTCTCTCCTCATCCTCAGTTTGTTTTTAATCCCAGACGGCTTTTCTTGCTGTTTTCAGAAGAAGAGAAAAAAATCATAGTATCGGCACTCGATATTCCTCACATTCTGTGGGTTCCATTTGATGAGCGTTTTGCTTCCTTATCCCCTTTTGAGTTTCTTGATTTTCTTGAAAGCAAAGTCCACTTAACAGGCATTGTTGTAGGCGAAAATTTCCGTTTTGGTGCAGGAAGAAAGGGCAATATTTCACTTCTTAGAGAGTATTGCCATAATAATAGACTTTTTTTCTCTCCCGTACCTACTCTTGAAATAGATGGCTTAGCAGTAAGTAGTACAGTCGTTAGGGGGGAAGTGCTATCTGGTCGTATGCAGATGGCAAAATATCTTCTAGGATATCCGTTTTTTATGTATCAGGAGATTATTCCAGGTCATCGCCGAGGTCGAGAACTCGGTTTCCCCACAGCGAACATGAATGTTCCCTCACACAAAATAATTCCTCCTTCCGGAGTCTATGCTGCTACGGTTATCGTGGATGGGAAATGTTATCCAGGGGCCCTAAATATTGGTTCAAATCCCACATTTCCAGACGTAAAAAGCCTCCGCATAGAAGTTCATATCGCAGGCTTTTATGGAGATCTTTATTATAAAAAAATTCTGGTATTTGTAGAAGAATATTTACGGGGTGAGCGACGTTTCCCTAATCGCCAAGCTTTATCAACCCAACTAGCTTCCGATACGGAACTTTCAGTAAAGCTCTTTGAGAAAAATTTTGCAAAAGAGCACGATCTATACCTACATTTTGCAAAATACTGCCGCTCATAGTGATAGTTGCACTCTTCCCAGCCTCGTGATAACATAATCGCCGTCCCGAGCGGGCCTGTAGCTCAGTGGATAGAGCGACGGCCTCCTAAGCCGTAGGTCAGGCGTTCGAATCGCCTCAGGTCCGCCATATAACTTTCAGATATCGGGCTTTTAGGCCCATTCTTCGTTTGATTCCGTATTTCAGTTGTCAAACAATATGTAATGCGAGTATAATCCTTTTTGTGGCCTGTTGAAAAGACTGAAAAATCGGAAGGGGGGACAATTGACGAAAAATTGCCGAATTCTAAAAATTCTAATTTTAACCCTTGTCTCTTCAATTCTTTTTATAACATTTGCCCCTGTTTACAAGCTTTCTCTATACACAAAAGACCGTGAGGTATTTTCGGCAGTAATACCGTCTGGAACAAGATTTTCCATGGGCTATGTACATTCAGTAGAGCAAACTCCTGTGGAAGACATTTATGTTGTTTCAGGGCCACAATTATGGTTATGGGAAGAACGGTTCCGATCACATAATGCAGGGTTACCAACAGAAGCTCCTTTGCGTAGTCATTTTTTTATGGAAAAAGATTGGATGATAATACGTGGAAGTACATATCGTTGGGAACAATTAGCAGTTCGTATAGGGAATAAAGAGTTAGGTCGTAATTGGATTTCTTCAGAGATCACTGGAAAAGTGAATCTGTTTGAGATTGTACCAGACAGAGTCCTTTATTTGAAAATCACACAATCTCCTTTGTTTTTTAAGAAAGAATCTTCTTTGCTTTAAATACCTCTCTAAATAAAGCAACCTAGAGGAACGAAAAAGACTGGAGGTGGAGATTTTTGGATGAAAAAAACAACAATGTTAATCCAGACCTTGTAACTGAACCAATCTCTATTATCGACCTTGATGAACTTCGGCGCCAATTCGACACAGAAGCAAGATATCGTGATCTTTCTGGATGGCAAGCAGTATTTGTTACCGTTTTGGCAGTTGGAATGTCTCTTTTCCATCTCTACACTGCAGGTTTTGGCTTGCTTTTAGCTATGAAGCAGGGAGCTACGCATCTCGCATTTGTACTCGTACTTGTTTTTCTACTTTATCCTGCAACAGCAAAGAGCAGTAAAAACAGTGTCCCGTGGTATGATTTTGTTTTTGCTGTTCTCGCGGCCTTTGCTACGCTTTATCTTGTTGTAGAATTCGAAGAAATGGTGAATAGAGCAGGGCTCCCTACAAGTATGGATATTGCTGTAGGCTTTATCGGCATAGCTCTTCTTCTCGAAGCGACACGAAGAGTATCGAGTCCGGTATTGCCATGTATTGCTATTTTCTTCCTCATTTATTGCTACTTTGGTAGATCTTTTCCTCAAATTTTTCAACATCGAGGATTTAATATCACTCGAATTATCAACCATATGTATTTAGGCACAGAAGGAGTTTTTGGTATTCCTCTAGGCGTATCAGCTACCTTTGTGTTTATGTTTATTTTGTTCGGATCCGTATTGGAACAAACTGGAATGGGGCGTTTTATTATTGATCTTGCGATGGCCCTGGCTGGTGGAGCTACAGGGGGACCAGCCAAAGTAGCCGTGCTAAGCTCAGGCTTGATGGGATCTGTTTCAGGATCTTCTGTGGCCAATGTATGTACTACAGGCATGTTCACTATCCCTCTCATGAAAAGTGTGGGATACAAACCTTATTTTGCCGGGGCTGTAGAAGCAGTAGCCTCGACAGGGGGACAGATTATGCCTCCTGTTATGGGAGCTGCCGCTTTTATTATGGCTCAATTTATGGGCGTACCTTATGTTGAAGTTGCCCTAGCCGCTGTCGTTCCTGCGCTCCTGTACTATTTTGCAGTTATGGTACAGGTCCATTTTGAAGCAACGAGACTTGGGTTACGAGGATTACCTCGAGAAAAACTTCCTAACCTTTTCAAATTATTGAGAGGCAAGGGACATTTGCTTATCCCGCTCGTCGTGATCATCTATTTCCTCCTCGCTGGGTACACTCCCTTAAAAGCAGCTTATAATGGAATTATCGCTACAGTTATTATCTCTTTTTTCAACAAAGAAACTCGCTTAACGTTGCCTAAGCTAAAAATGGCGTTGGAAAGTGGAGCAAAAGGTGCGCTAGGTGTAGCCTGTGCTTGTGCTACAGTAGGTATCGTAGTAGGAACGGCCACCCTTACGGGGTTGGGGTTACGAATAGCAAGTGCTATTGTCACTATCGCAGGTGGTAATCTTTTATTTACATTAGTATTAACTATGATAGCCTGTATCTTGCTCGGCGCAGGCCTTCCAACAACAGCTAATTTTATTGTCACAAGCACTATCGCAGCGCCAGCGCTTTTTCAACTCAATGTTCCACCTATGGCAGCCTATATGTTTGTCCTTTATTTCGGTATAGCAGCTGATTTGAGCCCCCCCGTAGCTTTAGCAGCGTATGCAGGAGCTGGAATAGCTGGAGCTGACCCTATGCGCACAGGAGTTACGGCTGTTAAGTTGGCTCTCGCGGGTTTCCTTGTTCCATTTATTTATGTATATAATCCAATGCTTGTTCTCGTCGGTTTCAAACCATGGCCATTTACCTTAGCCATTATTACAGCTATACTAGGTGTATTCCTCCTTGGTATGAGTACTATAGGATTCTACAAAACAAAAATGGCTTGGTGGTTGCGACTTATCGCTTTAGGAGGAGCTCTTGGATTGTTGATACCTGGATGGCAAAGTGACATGTTAGGGTTGATTATTTTGATAATTACCCATTTTATCCAGGTAAAAAAAGCGGGAAAAGAGATTGAGCCGGCAGGATAGCATTTCATAAGAATCAAAGTTGTGTTAGAATCTACAAGTTATAAAATTGCCGTCTCTGCTTTATGGAGACGGCGTTTTCCTATTTGAAAGGAGGTATATATTTTGGCAAAAGACTACAAGGATACTCTCAAACTCCCTCAGACGTCTTTCCCTATGAGGGCCAATTTGGCGAAACGCGAGCCCGAATTTTTGAGGTTCTGGAAAGATATTGATGTTTACCACGAGATGTTAAAAAAACAGGAAGGGAAAGAGTCCTTCATTCTTCATGATGGACCCCCTTATGCCAATGGGAATATACATATAGGAACGGCTTTTAACAAAATATTAAAAGATTTTATTCCCAAATATAAGATGATGAAGGGATATTTTGCTCCCTATGTTCCTGGATGGGATACTCATGGTCTTCCTATAGAGCTTCACGTTCTTAGAACTCATGGCCTATCAAAGGATACTGTTGATCCTTTGGAATTGAGAAAAAAATGCGAAAAATATGCTCATGAGTTTCTGGATATTCAGCGGAATGATTTTATCCGCCTAGGAGCTCTTGGCGACTGGGAAAATCCTTATATCACTTTGAAGCCGGGGTACGAGGCAGCGCAACTAGGGGCTTTTGCAGACCTCGTAGAAAAAGGGTTGGTATACAAAGGACACAAGCCGGTATATTGGTGCATTGATTGTCAGACAGCTCTGGCAGCAGCTGAAATTGAATATTGGGATGAAACATCTCCTTCTGTCTTCATAGCCTACTCTTTGCCCGAGATTGGAAAGAAAATAGAGGTGCTACAGGACCGAGATGTTAATGTTGTAGTGTGGACAACAACACCTTGGACCCTTCCTGCTAGCATGGCTGTTGCTATCGGTCCTGGATATGACTATGTTTTTGTGGAAAGTGGCGATAAAGTATACTTATTAGCCCAAGAACTTCTTGAATCTGTGTCAAAAGAAACAGGTCTGGAGTTTGGTCGTGTTTTATACACGTGTAAAGGAAGAGAATTAGAGAATGAATTAGCAGTTCACCCCTTTTACGTTGAAAGGAAAACACCCATTGTGCTGGCTGATTATGTTCTTCTCGACACAGGCACCGGATGCGTACATACTGCACCTGGCCACGGAGTGGAAGACTATGAGACTGGGGTTCGGTACGGTATAGATATATACAACCCCGTAGATGAGAGTGGACACTTCTTTAAAGATACCCCTCTTGTTGGTGGTCTCTCTCTAGATGAAGGAGCTAAAAAAGTCCTCGGTGTCTTAACTGAAAATGGGAGGCTACTTGGACAGGGGAAGATAGTACACTCCTATCCGCATTGTTGGAGATGTAAGAAACCTGTTATCTTCCGATCCACTGAACAGTGGTTCATATCTGTAGCGGACTTTAGAGATGAAGCTCTTAAAATTATTGAAAACAACGTGAATTGGATCCCCGATTGGGGAAAAGACAGAATTTACAACATGGTACGAGACCGATCTGACTGGTGCATTAGCCGGCAGCGAGTCTGGGGCGTTCCTATCCCGGCGTTTTATTGTGATGATTGTGGCGAGCTTATTCTGAAACCGGAACTTATTCGTGTAATTCAGGACAAGGTGAGAACGGGAGGAACGAATATTTGGTGGGAACTTTCTGCCCAAGAGCTGTTAGGAGATCTCGCTGTCTGCCCTCATTGCGGAAGCCATAACCTCTCTAAAGATAAAAATATTATGGACGTATGGTTTGACTCTGGAGTCAGTCACTTTGCAGTGCTTGAGACTCGCCCCGAGTTGCGATGGCCTGCCGATCTCTACCTAGAGGGCAGTGATCAGCACCGTGGCTGGTTCCAAACCTCGTTGTTAACGTCTGTTGCTATTCGCGATAAGGCCCCCTATAAGAGTGTTTTGACCCATGGGTTCATCGTAGATGGGGAAGGCAAAAAAATGTCGAAATCTATAGGGAATATCATCCGGCCTCAGGAAGTTATCGATAAATACGGAGCTGATATTCTACGACTATGGGTCGCTTCTACCGACTATCGAAACGATATTCGGATCTCTCAGGGAATCATCAATAATTTGACAGAATCTTACAGACGTATCCGGAATACGGCTCGTTATCTACTTGGGAACTTAACAGACTTCGATCCTGCAAAAGATACCGTGGCTTATAATGACTTGCTGGAAATAGATAAGTGGGTGCTTTCTGTTCTTAACGGAGTGATCGATCGTTCCACGCAGGGATTTGAGAACTACGAATTTCATATTCCCACTTTTGTGATCCATCAGTTCTGCGTAAACGAGCTGAGTTCTTTCTTTTTAGACGTAAGTAAAGACCGGCTTTATGCAGATGCTACTGATTCTGTTTCTCGCCGTGGTTGTCAGACAGCTATGTGGCAAATACTTAATGTCATGACTCGCATGCTTGCCCCAATCCTCAGTTTCACTGCTGAAGAAATCTGGCAGGAGATGAGAAAAATTGATAGCACTTTGCCGAAGAGTGTTTTTCTCTCAGATTGGCCGGAAATCGATTCTACTCAAATAGATCCTTCTTTGGAAGAAAAGTGGCAGCAGGTTCTCGTTGTGAGAGGAGCCGTTAGTAGAGCTCTCGAAACAGCAAGAACGTCTGGTATTATTGGACATGCTCTCGAAGCAAGAGTAGAGGTACAGAAGAAAAAAGAATATACTGATGCGGCCTTTTCTTCAGAGGACTGGGCAATGTTTGCCATCGTTTCTGACTTTAAATGGGTTGAAACTGTTTCGTCTTGTGCCATAGTATGGGAAGATGAGGAGACAGGTCTAGTTATAGGTGTAGACAAAGCTTTAGGAGAAAAGTGCCCAAGGTGCTGGAAATTCTCGGAAAAGCATAATGAAAATGGTTTGTGCCCTCGTTGCACTGAAGTGGTAGGGGAATAAAAAAATACAAAACATGATAGAGTTACCTACCAGAGGCGGAGTTCATTCCGCCTCTGGTATTTTTACAGGAGCGATTCTTATGCAAGAAACAAACTATGAAAATGAGGATTTTCTGGAAGAAAACAACCATGAACAACTTATAGTTCTAAATCCCAGCGAAGCGAAACTAGAGATGCGCTTGGATGTTTTTCTTGCTTCAGAGTTAGGAATCACACGAAATTACGCACAAAAGCTTATATCTTCCGGAAACATTCGAATAACAGATTCCCAACGAAAAGTAAAACCCGCATTAAAGCTCTCTGGAGATATAGAGATCTCAGTCTGTTTGCCTCCCGTTGAAAAACTTGAAGTGGAGCCAGAACCTGTCTCTTTTGATACCATCTATGAAGATAAAGATATTTTAGTTATCAACAAACCTTCAGGTGTGGTAGTCCACCCAGCTCCAGGCAATTGGCACGGAACTTTAGTACACGGGCTTTTATATAAATATCCTGATATAGGAAAATTTGGAGATACAACTCGCCCAGGCATTGTTCATCGTCTCGATGAAGGCACTTCAGGACTTATTGTAGTTGCTAGAAATGAGAAAGCTCTCTTGAATCTTCAGCATCAATTCCATTCGAGAGAAGTTAAGAAGGTATATTTGGCCCTTGCTGTAGGGAAGCCTTCTTCTATTTCTGGTTTTATCAATGCGCCCATAGGGCGTAGCGTTCGTAATCGTACAAAAATGGCTATTATCTCAAACGGACGTCCTGCCATAACGGAATATAAGGTACTGTGGACCCATAAAGGCCTAAGTCTCATTCAATGTCACCTCCTCACAGGACGAACTCACCAAATTCGAGTTCACTTGAAAGCTATAGGCTGTCCTTTAGTGGGAGACACTTTATATGGAACGAAACAAAGCCTGAAACGTAAAGCAGAACGCATTTTCCTTCACGCATGGCAATTAGCCTTTGCCCATCCATCTTCGGGGGAAAAGCTTTTTTTTAGAGTCACTCTTCCTCAAGAATTACGCCTTTTTCTTCAAAAAACTCTTTCCAGTCCATTGGATTTGCCATAACAGTAAAAGGATGAGTATAGGTAACATGTGCTGGAGCCCCCCCTGGTATATGCCGCACATGTTTTCTCTCTGTATAATCTATTTGTACTTTTGATGTATGTCTAGCTTTGCTGAAATAAGCCGCTAGTGAGGCTGCCAAAAGGAGAAGAAAGGATCCTTCAAGGTCCTCTTTCGTTCCGGTAAAACCTTTTATAATCACATGAGAACCTGGAATTTCATGCACGTGTAGCCAAATATCTTCAGATCCAGCCTCTCTGAAGGTAACATGGCGATTCCCTTTCGCATTGAGCCCTACCAGTACCTGAGCATCTTCATATTCAATCCTTAAATGAGGGGGTTTAGGAGCTTCCTTTCTCCCCTTTTTAGCCTTTTTCTGAGTAGGGAGAACCCATCCTTGGATATCTCTACATACTGAATCAATGACTGTTGGAATTTCAAGGTCTGAGAGAACATCGATTTGTTCTTCTAAGTCCTCTATTTTATCTTTCAACTTCAAAATGTTCTTTTCTATTTCAAGAAGATTCCCTTTTGCTTTTTTATATTTTTTAAAAAACCATGCAGCATTATCAGAGGGGTTTTTATCAGGATCCAATGGTATTTCCAAAGAAATTTCCCCCTCTTCAGACCATCCGGAAAGGCGAACCATACCTGCTCTATACGGAATAGCCCTGATATTGGCTAGAATCAAATCTCCACAATTTTTATACCAATCAGCTTTTCCCGCCTCTCGTTTTTGCTTTTCCACACCTTGTAAATGACGTTTTAAAGAACGGGTTTCTTTTTTTAAGAGTTTCAACGTTCCCCTTTTAAGATTCTTGCTTTTCTCTTTTAGCAGAGGATAGAACATACACAACCTCCCCGCATGAAGAGCCTCTTGTGTTACTACGGGAGTAGCTCCTAGCAGCAAGAAAGGAAAGATGGTGAGGTATGAATTTAAATATTGCATAACGGAACTTTCTCTTGGCGCCACGTCATAAATAGAATTGAGAATCTGCATCCATTCAGAGGGTAATTTTATAGCCCAATGCTCACTAATATACTGTCGAAGTCCTTTTCCTAAGCCTTTTATCTCAGAAACAACCTCTGGTGTTATTGTCGAAGCAGAAAGTTCTGTTATGGTTCTCCCTTGAAGGGGAGGAGGAGAAACGTAAGAATACGAAGGGGCGATAGTTCTATAACGGTTAACGTCTGGATGTATATGTTTTGCGCAGTCAATAATAACGTTATTTTCATCAAGAAGAATCATATTGCTATTTCTTTCCATAAACTCTATAACTAATTTTTTCTGGACATGGAATCCTGCTCCTACAGTTCTGGAAAAGGAAAGCACCAGAACTCGATCGAAATCAAGTTGTTTCACATCTATAAGTTCGCAACGCAGGAGATGGCTCTTCAAAGCCTCAACAAAACGGGATTTTCCCGTAGAAAAACGGCCTAAAATACCTATATCTTCATTTGTAACCCATCCACATCCATAGTACCGAGGGTCCCACGTTACAAAAAAAGGAGTAGGAAGCTGTGAGAAACGCAATGTAACCCAATTTTCAGCCCCTTCTGCCTTGGTAATTCGTTGATTGATTGTTTTTTTAAGAAGTTCTCTACACCACGCATATACTAATTCTGGACCGTACGTCATAATTTCCCCTTCTTTTCTACGTTCTAGAAGGTTCATTTTAAGGAATAAGGGTATAATGAGCAAGAGGGGGCTTCTTTTGGTAGAGAGCACCTTGACAATATCTCTCCCCATCATTACAATAATCGCCGTTGGCCATATGGGGCTGTAGCGCAGGGGGAGCGCGCTTCCTTCGCACGGAAGAGGCCGGGGGTTCAAATCCCCCCAGCTCCACCATATAATAGGTATAGGATGTCGGGGCGTAGCGCAGTCTGGTTAGCGCACCTGCTTTGGGAGCAGGGGGTCGAAGGTTCGAATCCTTTCGCCCCGACCAAGAATAGATAATGGGTACTGAATATAGACAGTACCCATTTTTCATGTCTTTTAACCTTTTCCTGACTTTCCCCAAAAAGACTCGGGAAAACCCCTGGCAGGGGGTCAAAAACAAGCGGATTTTCCATGTCAAAACCTTGCATTGAAGAGGGGAATAATAGCATGGAATCTGCCACCATGCCACAGTGGTTAACATTAAGTCGGTTGCGCCTCAAACTTGGAGATTTACCCTACGGCGTTTCATAGCCTTACGAAGGGCTGAACAAGCCGCCCCTTATACAATTAAGGGATACGTCGAAAATGTTAGGCTTTTTTCAAAAGATACCCCAGAGCGCCGAGCGACGCTTGTCGTGATTGCCTGCTGAAACACCTTTCACAAAAAGGGATAGCCCCCGTAACCTACAACATCCGACTAAAAAACTAAAGCCCTTTAAAGATATTAACTTTTAGCCCCTTCTAGCCTTTCCGGTAATCCTTTCAAGAGTAATGCCTATAACTTTTGTTTTGTCGGAAGCTCGTTTTATATATTCTCTCCCTTCAGAGATATGCTCCGGTGAATATTTCGCGATGAGGGCGTTCAATGCCCATTCTTTTTCTTCGCCGAGTATTTCTTTAGCCCTTCCGAAAGCTATGACACTCTCGTAGTTCGTAGCGAACTTTTCCGGCACTACTTCAACTTTACCAATCACACAAATTGACACTTTGTCGTTGTGGGCGACATTTTCAAGTTTGTGCCCTTCCATAGCGCAGTGAAAATATATGGTGTTGTTTATGAAAACATAATGGAGAGGAACCCCATAACTATATCCGTCCTGCGAAAGGGTAGAAAACACCATATAGTTTCCCAATTCAAGCAGTGCCAGAGCCTCTTTATTAGAAAGTTCCCGGTCTTTACGTCTCATTTCTTTAAACATACGGTTACATCCCCCCTTTTGGTTAGCTTCTTCAGGACAGAGGCCCCTTCCCTGAAGAAGTAATATCCGCCCTTCATGCGATGTTTAATTTGTAGAATATTATTGGCAACATTATCTTCTTAAAGTGGCATTGTCAAGATTAACGAGGAGATAGGATATAATTTTAAAAAATCCTTCTGGAGGCATTCAGACATGAATATTAATAAGTTTCGTAAAACGACAAATGAGATCGTGGAAGAATTGCCAAGAGAGCTTTTTAAGCAGCTTAACGGAGGAATTATTGTTCTTGACGAGAAAAAAGAAGAGGCTGAAAGTCTGATAATGGGGGAATATGTGGAGGATCCCTTTATGGGGAAGACCATCCTTCTTTATTACGGATCTTTTGTCGACATATTAGAGGGCGCTTCTTTAGAAGAATGGGGAAAGGAAATAGAGGATACTATTATTCATGAACTTCGTCATCATATAGAATCCCTAGCAGGAGTTGATTACCTTTCAGAAGAAGAGAGACAAACTTTTTAAAAAACTTTTTTGATAGCATGCCTTGATAGAGCCACATTCCTTGTTTTTTAGCCCATATCTGGATATAGAGAGTAAGAGGGTTAACCGCTATATTAAATTTATAGAAACAATAGACAAAGAGGAGAGTGTGCAACATGGAAAAGAACGGTGTTATGGGTAAAGTAGTTACCCTCGCTATTTTAGGAACTATTCTCTTATCGGGCATTGCTACAGCAGCGCAACCAGAACTCAATGCGTATACCATATGGTCTGAGCGATATGCTCAAGCAATATTCAGTGCTTTTACAAAAGATACAGGCATTAAAGTGAATTGGATGAGATTTTCTTCTGGAGAAGTGCAAGCCAGGCTGGAAGCAGAGCAGAAAAATCCTCAGGTCGATGTTGTTTTTGGGAATATGGCTGAAGCTTTCGTCAATGGCATTCCTAAGGGGCTATTTGAGCCTTATAAGCCACAAGGGGCCGAACGTATTCCAGACACATTTAAAGATACTGATGGATATTGGACTGGTGTTGCAATAGATCCTATCTGCTTTATGTTCAATACCAAATTTTTAAAAGATCACAATGTGGAAGCCCCCACATCTTGGCAAGATCTACTCCGCCCAGAATACAAGAGCCAGCTTCAGATGGCTGATGCCAGAACATCTGGAACTGCTATGTATCGTATTCTTAGTATTATCGAAGCTATGGGCGAAGATGAAGCTTATATATACCAGAAGAAACTCAACGACAACGTTCAAATCTATACTAAAAGCGGTGCCGGTGGTGCATTGCCTATAGCAAGAGGACAGGCTGCAGGTGGCATCTTCTTCCTTGTAGATGCCCTTGAAATGCAACAGAAAGGCTACGATGTGACTATTAGCTATCCCAAGGAAGGTGTTGTAGCTGGGATAGAGGCTATGGCTCTTGTAAAGGGAGCTAAAAGTCCAGACCTTGCAAAAAAATTTCTGGATTGGGCCTCCACAGAACGGATGCAGAGAATTTATGAGGGAAGCCAAATCAATCTGATTCCCAGCAATCCCGATGTGAAAATTTCTAATCCAGGGCTGGATATGTCGAAGGTTAACGTGCTCCCCCTAGATATTAAGTGGGCTGGAGATAACCGCGATCGCCTCGTTGAGCGCTGGATAAATGAGGTCCTTCGATAAATCTACAAGACTTGATCCCGCACTCGTACCACTTTGGGTAGGGCTATGGGGGTTTTTAGGGCTCTTCGTACTCTACCCATTAGTGCGGTTGATCTATATAGTCTTTACCACTGATGGCGGAGCAAGCTTAATAAACCTGATAAAGGTACTTACGAGCTGGTACAATCGTAAAGCCTTTTTTAATAGCCTCGCACTAGCTGCGGCTGTGGCCACTACAGGAACCTTTATAGGATTTCTCTTTGCTTTCGCAGTAACGAGGATACCCTTGCCCCGACCTGTCAAGTGGTTTTTGGGAGCTGTTGTTGTGCTTCCTTTTGTTTCACCACCTTTTACGAGCAGCATTGCTCTTACTATGGTGTTAGGGCCTAACGGTTTGTTATTGAAATTACTTCACGCACCAGATTTTAATATATACGGCTTTTGGGGAACGTGGATAGCTGAAACTCTCACATATTTCCCCGTAGCATTTTTGACTCTTACCGCAGTGCTCAAAGCCATTGACCCTAACTTAGAAGATGCTGCCATGAGCATGGGCAATACTCCATGGGGGACTTTCCGAACTGTAACATTACCACTGAGCATACCAGGGCTTGCTAATGCTTTCCTGCTCTTATTTGGAAGCTCTCTGGCAGATTTTGCCACACCGCTAGTAATGGCAGATCATACCTTTCCAGTACTAACTACTCAAGCCTACTTGCAGATTACGGGCATGTACGATATCCAGGGTGGAGCCACCATTTCTTTTATACTGTTGGTCCCCGCTCTTCTAGTATATTTGCTGCAACACTACTGGGTGGAGCAACGTAGTTATATAACAATTACAGGTAAAGCTGGAGCCCCTTCTGTTGTCAAGGGAGGAGGATTTTTTGCAGAGACACTTATGTTGATAATTATTTCAGCTATAACGTTATTTATAATATTCCTCTATTCCATTATCTTTTTAGGATCTTTAATGAAAGTGTGGGGGGTAGATAATAGCTTTACCCTAGAAAACTATGTCTATGTTTTCACGGTAGGGTGGAAAGCTGTAAAAGATACAGTTCTTATAGCTGTTATATCGACCTTTATAGGTAGTGCCATAGGAGTAACTACCGGCTACTTGATAAATCGTAAAGATCTTCCTTGGAGAAAAACATTAGAGTTTACGTCCCTCCTAAACTACGTCTTGCCCGGAACAGTTATAGGTATTGCTTATGCCGTAGCCTTTAACTCGGGCCCCATAGTGCTCACCGGTACCATGTCTATTATTGTTGCTCTTTGTGTTTCTCGTTATGATGCTACGGGAATAAGAGCTACAATAGCATCGTTGCAGCAAATAGATCCTTCTATAGAGGAGGCTTCTTTAAGCCTTGGAGCTTCTCGATTTACAACTTTTTTCAGGGTAACACTGCCATTGATTATGCCCGCAGTTATCACAGGTATGCGCTACCTTTTTGTGGTTTCCATGACAGCTGTCAGTGCCACAATATTTTTAGTATCGGTGCGTTGGAGCTTGCTGACCATCCGTATTCTTGAGTGTATTACTGAACTTCTCTTCGCTCAGGCAGCAGCCTTTTCAGTAGTTCTAGTACTTATTGTTTTTATCGCTATAGGGGCTATAGCAGTTTTGTTTCATATCATCTACCCAAATTATTACCGTCAGTTGAGGAGGCCGTAAGAAATGTCTCTCTCCATTTCTCTCCACAATTTATCAAAAATTTTTCACAGAGGAAAAGAAGCTTTTAAAGCAGTAGATAACGTTAATCTTCATGTCAAATCTGGAGAACTTGTTACGTTATTAGGCCCCTCTGGTTGTGGAAAAACAACGATCTTGCGAATGATAGCTGGTTTTGAGAGACCTACTGAAGGGCGCGTTTTGATCGATGGGGAAGATATCACCGAAATGGCAGTGAACAAACGAAAGATTGGGTTCGTTTTCCAAAATTACGCTCTTTTCCCCCATATGAATATTTTCGATAATGTGGCTTATGGATTGAAAATTCGGGGTGTTTCTCAAGAAGAGAGGAAAAAGCTTGTAGCTCAAGTCCTTCATATGGTAGGACTTGAAGAAGTTGAAAATCGTTTCCCTAACCAACTTTCAGGTGGAGAACAGCAACGCGTAGCCTTGGCTCGAGTTTTTGTTACTAATCCTAACGTTTTGTTAATGGATGAACCCCTATCCAACCTCGATGCGAAACTACGAATATATATGCGCGCTGAAATTCGTCAGTTGCAAAAGAAACTGGGTATCACGTGTATCTACGTTACTCACGATCAAAAGGAAGCCCTCTCTATAGCTGATAGAATTGTAGTCCTCAATAAGGGGAAAGTGGAACAAGTTGCCACTCCTTTTGAACTCTATGCAAACCCTGCAACTCTTTTTGTTGCTGACTTTATCGGACAGGCCAACATATTTAAGGGGCAGGTCAAGGCTTTTCGAGATAAAGAAATGGATATTTTTATTTACGGGCATGTAATGGCTATTCGTAACAATGAAAAAAAACGCTTTAAAGAAGGGGAAGAAGTGGCTCTTGTAGTTCGGCCCGAGTCTGTTCGTTTAGGCCCTCCTGAGGGTTCTATATTAAAAGGACGAGTGCTGAGCAGGGTCTTTGTTGGAGATAAAATGGAATATGCTATAGAAATAGAACCAGGCAACCTCATTCATGCTTTTGAACCTTATTCCAGAGACATCCCCATATTCTCTGAAGGAGACAGTGTCGGGCTTCGTATAAATCCTCTGGATGTCATGACTTTGCCAGTATAAGAAACTATTAACACAAAACATAAATACAGGAAGTGGCTCTTTTATGCCATCCTCCTGCATTTATGTTTACTTACAGGACGTATTAATTGGAAACTTCAATAGGTTTAGGCCTAGAAAACAAAAATAAAACTAATGTGAGTATCACACTAACTATAGAGACTAAAGGTTGTCGATAAAGGGCTGCGAGAGCAGAAACAACAAAAGCGGCTCTATGCCATAAAGGTAGAGGTCCACGAGCATAACCTGTCAAAGCAAATCCTATTCCAGTAAGTGCCCCTACGCCACTAAGTACAGACATAAGGTTCTCCATCAAAGAACCCTGAAGGATAAGGCCTGAATCGTAACAAAAGGCAAAAGGTACAATAAAAGCCAGGATACCTAATCTACAGGCTGTAAAACCTGTCTTATTAGGTGACGAATCTGCGATGGATGCAGCAGCATAAGCAGCAAGAGCCACTGGTGGAGTTATGTTGGATACAATAGCGTAGTAGAATACGAATAGATGTGCTGCTAAGGGCAGAAAGCCCATTTTCACAAGGGCCGGTACACCTAACGCTGCTCCAAGAATATATGCGCTAGTAGTAGGCAACCCCATGCCAAGAATTAGAGAAACCAAGGCGATAAGGATCAATGCTAGGAAAGAATTTCCACGAGCAATTCCAATAACAGCACCGACAAACTTAAACCCAATGCCCGATAAAGCCACGGAACCAACTACTAACCCTGCAGAGGCACATGCTGTACAAATAATAGGGATATTTTTGGCTCCATCGTGAATAGCCTCTATAACTTGTTTAGGCCCCATGCGTTTGGCGGGGTCGAGAAGAGACATACCCCATGCCAAAACAATACCCGAAATAGCCCCATACATTGGGGTATATCCCGCTAGAAGCATATAAACTAAGAGAACAATTGGTGACATCATGTAGAGTTTTTTGAGTACAGCTTTTTTAGAGGGAAGATCTTTTGCAGGAAGTCCCTTAAGCCCATCTCTCACGGCAGCGAGGTGAACCATTAAGAGTACTGCTCCATAATAGAATAAAGAGGGGAGGATAGCAGCAACCATGATTTTGTTGAACGGGACACCTAAAAGGGCAGCCATAACAAATGCCCCTGCACCCATAATTGGGGGCATAAGCTGTCCTCCAGAGCTGGCAACAGCTTCCACAGCAGCCGCAAAATGGGGTTTATAGCCAATACGTTTCATCAAAGGAATTGTAAAAGAACCTGTAGCATAGACATTAGCCACAGCAGAGCCAGAAATGGATCCAAAGAGAGCAGAGCTAACCACAGCTATTTTCGCGGGACCTCCAGCTGCTGTTCCCGTAAAGGCTTGTGCAAACTCCATAAAATATTCGCCGACACCACTCTTTTCAAGGAACCCACCAAAAATGAGAAAGATCATAACGAAAGTTGCTGATACTCCCAAAGATGACGAGAAAATTCCCTCATCTGTGAGAAACATCCCTTCTATGATCCTATCAAATTCTGTAGGGACACCACGAAGTGCTGTAGGGAGAAAACTAGCGTCACATACGTAGGTATAGACTGTAAAAATCACTGCTACAATCACAAGAGGCAGCCCTACAATACGGCGCGTTGCTTCCAATAACAATATGATCAGTAACGTACCAAGAACTAATTGGACAGCAGTGAGATCGTCAACACCCTGCATGCGCATCATGATTTGTTCATAGTTCATTACAATATACAAACCCGGAATAGCTGATGCTACAGCTAATATCCAATCGTACCAAGGGACTTTTGTTTCAGGAAGCTGGCCTTTTTTTAAAGATTTGAAGGGATAGATCACGAAAGCCATAGGCAACACCCAAGTGAGGTGAATTGCCCGTTGGAGGTAGGCCTCAAAAGATCCAAAAACAGCTGTGTAGAGATGAAAAAATCCCATAGCTAGAATGTAGACATATAGAACCTTTGCCACAATGCCATCAAGTTTTCTCATTAAAAAACAACCTCCTCTCCAACAAAACATGAACGATAAAGGCGGGCTTGAAGCCCGCCTTTAGTTGTCAAGAATGTGCAACATCCCCTAATTTTATTTCGCAGCGACCTCTGCCCAATATTTCGTAGCTCCGGAATGACTTTTAATAGGAGCTGCAGGAATTGCTGTCGCAGGATTTAACTCCTTCATATCTACAACAGCCTTAGATAGAGTTTCTTGGTTTTCATACATCGTTTTGCAGAGATCATAAACAATTTTTTCATCCAAGTCGTTACGTACCACGATACAGGTGTAGTCTCCTACCACCTTAATAGGCGTATCGGTAACTGACTTATAGATACCAGGATCTACCGTAAATGTTACAGTACCGTAGACTGATCCCACCTTATCGAGAGTTTCTTGTTCCATTCCCAATATAACGATATCGGTCTGGCTCTCAATTTGCATAACAATAGAAGCAATTTTGCCCACTGAGAAGGCAAATACATCTAGATGATTATCGGCAATGAGATCTGCTCCACCAGAGTAAGAAGCATACTCTACAGAGCCACCCCATTCTTTAAGAGCTTCGCGGTAGTCAAGCCCAAAGCCAGACTTAAAAATGCCATTGACGATGAACTCAGATCCTGTACCAGTCTTCAACGTAGCAAAACGAGTTGGGATTTTCCGAGCTACCAGATCATCCAAGGATTTTATGTTATGTTTTTCTACAAAATCTTTGCGAGCAATGAAATAGGTATATTGAGTGTATAGGTTTGCTAAGATCGTCGCATTGTCAACGGGAGTTTCGAAAGGAGCACCAGCGCCTTTCTGGGCTACGGCAACCATGGACGTATTAGAGAAACCCAGATCGCCTTTGCCCTTATCAGCATTGATAATATTGGCAACAGCACCACCTGTGATACTCGTCGTAGGGATTGTGTCATGGGACCAGAGATCAGCTAGGGCACCACCTAGAGCAAACCAGTTGCCTCCCGGAGGTCCCGCCATAAAACGAAGCTGAGACGGAGAATCAGCAGCAGCCATTGAAGCCGTAAGCATACAGAATAAGGCAAGGCAGAAAACGATGAACTTTTTCAATTAAGACCCTCCCTTTTAGATTTGAAGAAAGTAACAATAAATCCCAATTGTTTTACTTCCTCCTGTATTTAATGAGGAATATATCTTTCTTCAGAGGTATTGTCAATTCAATTGTTTGTACTTTTTAGAGCCCCTTTAACTGCTATTGCCAAAAAAAAGGGAGGGACCTACCAGCCACCACCACCACCACCGCCGCCACCGCCACCGGCGAAACCGCCGCCACCCCTTCCGCTAGAAGAGCCCGGCACTACAGAAGACGAGGCGATGGAATTAGCCACAGATGATGTGATATCAGATATTCCTTCTCCGGTATAAAAAATAGAAGCGTCTTTCCCCACATACCATGTGGAATGATATTCTTTTTTCCGAAGTAACTCATTAAATCGATTTGCCCATGTTTCTGCTCCATCGAGGGCAAAAGCGTAGGGAAGCAGGCGCTCAAAAACTTCCGGTGTTTCCTCCGGAGGATTGAACATTTCTAGTCGGTGCCGCTCTGCTGTATTTATGTACATGGCAAGTCCCTCAGCTACACCAAGGATATCATTGCCTCTCTCTGTCCGAACTGTTATTAACTTTCGAAAAACAAGAGCTATAGCCGCAATGGCTAGAGGAAGTAAAAGCATAGATTTTTTCGCACTACTCAGTGTAAACAAGAAACTCCCCGCAAGGCTAGAAAAAAATAATGAAAGCATGATAATAGTAATAATTTGGGGTATAAATCGCCTTTTTCTATGAAATCCTCTCCAAGCAGATAAAATAACAGAACCAATGACCATAAGTGCTCCTGTCCCTCCCATTAAGAAAGCTGCAAGTTGAATTTGTCCACCCCATCTGAGAAGTAGAAAGAAAGAGAGGGGAATAAAAAAACCTCCGGCCCACAGGAGAGTATTCTTTGAGAAAAGCGGCTTTGCAGACTGTCTGTAATATTGCTCCAACCTCTCGCGAGCTTCTTCTAAAATTTTATAATTACTTTGCCGAAGCAATAATTCCTCCCTCCCGTTACCAAAGAGGCTAGAGAGAAGAATTTTTTCTTCTGAGGAAAAATTTTCAAAAAGAGCTCGTTCCTTTACAAGTCTTAATGAATATCGTCTTCCAGCCAATTTAGAAGAAAGAGCTACGATTCCCTTGAGAACACCGTTCTCTCCTACTTGTCTCAAACGTTCCATTGCTTCCTCTAAAGTTAATTCCTCTATGACAATAAAGCCTTTTACAGCAAGATTAAGAATTTCGGCTGTGAAACAAACATTATCCATTCCCATTTGCTTTACATATCTTAAAAATCCTGGGCCTAACTCCTCGGGAGGATAGAAGAGGGGGATTACCGGTTTCCGAAGGGGGTCTTTTCCCCATCGTCGCCACACTATCACATAATAAGTTAAGAGGAGAAGAGGTGTGACTAAAAAAAACCAGATGCCGAATTTATCGAAGAAAGTATATCGAAGGGGCTGCTTTGGAGGGAATACTACGCCTTTAGCCCATGAGTAAGCCACCGTGAGACCTTCATTTGGCAAAAGACGCCTTGTTGTTTCTACTGATCCGTCAGGAAGAAGCCTAGCATCTTTTCCTCTCTCGCCTTGGAAGCCAGTATAAATATCTACCGATAGAAAAGAGACCTTTTCGGGAAGGGTAACAGAAAAAATTACCTTTTCTATGGGAAATGCCCAATCGTTGCCCGTAACATTCCAGTAAAGTTCATCGTACTCTCCCCAAAAACCAATTTGACCTGTTGTTACATAAGAAAGAGAATAGGTTTGCGTCCCTAAAGGTGCAAGCTTATCAGGATCACCCAAATAGATGCGAACTCCATTGGAACGAGGTTCAGTTCTATAAGGAACCTCGTTACCATTAAGTAGCGCCTCTTTCACCCAAAAATCTACGCGCACAGTTCGCCCTGACGCTCCCTTATAGATAGTAGGAAAATCGCGAAATATCCCCCGCCGAATACTTTTGCCTTCCACAGCTACTGTAATATTTTCTCTCACTTCAAGAGAGGAATCAGATTTTACTGCGGCAGCAGAAGAAAACAAAAGAATCTTTTCTTCTGCTCTCACTGGAAATGCCAGAAAGACAAACAAAAAGAAAGAAAGGACAGCTTTATAAAGCCCTTTTACAAAAAGCCCTCTCTTCATACTGAGAATATCAAAATGATACTTGGGGTGTTGTTCGTGTCTCTTCTGCTGCTTCAAAGTAATCAGCTTTCCCGTAGCCAAAGTTTCGTGCTATGAGCACTGCAGGAAATGTAGAGATAGCAATATTGTAGTCTCGAGCTGCACCATTATAGTATCTACGAGACATTTGGATATCATTCTCCAGAGAAGAAAGTTGTTCTTGTAGTTGAAGGAAATTTGTATTTGCTTTCAAGGTGGGATAATTTTCTGCCACCGCAAAAAGAGATTTGAGCGCTCCAGAAAGCATATTTTCTGATTCCGCTCGTTCCCTAACTGTATAGGCTCTAGTTATAGACGCTCGTGCTTCTGTGACCCGCTCAAAAACTTCTTGTTCATGAGTAGCGTATCCTTTTACCGTTTCCACAAGATTGGGAATAAGATCAAAGCGTCGTTTAAGCTGCACATCAATACCGCTCCAAGCTTCATTTTTCAGATTGTCCAGACGAACAAGTCTATTATAAATAGAAATGGCCCCAAGAACTATGAGGACTATAAAGGCAAGAATTACAAGCAACACTACCATAAATATTCCCCCTTCGCTTAAAAAATCAAAAAACTTTTTATTTATTTTACCTCAAATAGGGGGGAGTTGCATTTTGTTCAATTGACAGTTGAATTTATAACATAATGATTCGAGATCCGTCTTTAGAAGTTTAGCAAGGTAGACAGAAACGATAAGGGCATGGTAAAATTTCATTATGTCGAATAATACAAAATATCCGGAGAACTCTATTCTCATAGTAGGGAACTCCCAAACGACTAGTTTAAATCCGATTAATCAACAATTTGGTGCGTTTTTATCTCTTTCATCTTGTTGAAGGATACAGAAGAGATTCTTGATTGTGGTGTTTCTATGACCCTTAAAGTGACGGAAAGTTTTGTCCAGGGTATTTTTTTAGGACGTCGTTTGGTTCAAGATGAAGAGATTATTGTTTCTGATGTGCAGGCACGATATTTTGGATCTTCTCAAAAAGCCATTATTGTAGCATACCGAGACGCAATAAAGAAGTATAAAGAGGTCACTGCTCCACGAAAAACATAATAAAGATAGAGCTGCTTTGTCCTTAACGTTCGTTTGAGTTTGGCTCACGGATATCAGGGGATAAAATCCAGCGGTTACTGGCGTGTAAGTGCCGGCAACTGTTGGATTTTTTTGTTGAAGTTTCAACTCCAAAAGCAGTCTCAATATTTCGTTATAAGGAGGGGTTTATAGTGATCACCAATGGTTTCACATATTTTGCGTTCTTGGTTTGTTTTGCTGGAATTGTCTCAGCTTTAGAAATGAAATTTAAGGACTCCACGTTTTTCAAGTATGTGCCACCTCCTGTTATTCTTTACCTTTCATGTATGATTTTTGCTACAGTCGGGCTATGGGAAAATAATGACAGCATTAAGGCTACTTATCGAGTAGTAAGGGGCAATCTTATCCCTGCGATGATTTTCGTTATGTTGCTGCGATGTGATATAAGAAAGATCCTCAAACTAGGCCCTCGGATGCTCATCGGTTTTTTCTCTGCAACTATCACCATTATGGTCGGGTTCGTGGTGATGTTTCTCCTTATGAAAAATGGATTCCCTCCAGAATCGTGGAAAACATGGGGAGCTTTGGCTGGAAGTTGGATAGGAGGGACAGCCAATATGGTGGCCATTCAGGGGGCCCTGGGCATCAGCGACTCTGCTATGGGATATACACTTCTCGTAGATAATGTAAACTATTCTATCTGGGTTATTCTTCTCCTTGCTACTGTTCCCTATGCAAAAATCTTCAACAAATGGACGAAAACTGATACTTCCCTCATTGATTCTGTAGGCACAATGCTTTCTGAAATCAAAGAAAATACTCGCACGAAAATGGAAACAGCAGACTTAGCCCTATTAGTAGGTTCCGGCCTTTTTGTTTCTGCCATATCAAGTCATGTTGCTTCAGTTATATCGCCTATGCTTATTAACATTTTTGGGAAGAGCGATTTCCTGTCGGTAAGTACGGTTACTATCATCGTAGCAACTTTCCTCGGCATCTTATGTGCCATGACACCCATGAACAGCATCCCTGGTTCATCTCCTGTATCTCTAACCATGCTCTACATTATTATTTGCCTTATCGCTTCCCGAGCCTCTTTTAAAGAACTCACTGATGCCCCTTACTACTTAGCAGCCGGTTTTGTTATTCTAGGAATCCATGCATTGCTTATGGCTATCATAGCTAAAATTATCAAGCTTGATCTTTTTACGTGTGCTGTAGCAAGTTTAGCCAATATTGGAGCAGTTGCAGCAGCTCCCATTATTGCAGCGGCATACAAGGAAACTTTAGTTCCCATAGGAGTCCTTATGGCTCTTATGGGATATGTTGTGGGCACGTGGGGAGGTCTTTTTGTGGCTAAAATACTTTCTCTCATCGCAGGAGTTTAGAGCGGGAATTTAGACGGCCTTGTAACTGCAACGTATTATCTTAATTCTACCTCAATCATTATTATTCATGTCAGTTGTAGATTCGCCTAACATCTCAACATAAGATGGGGTCTAGAGAATTCTACAGCGACGGCCTACACCTTATTTCTTTAAAAAACAGGCCCAAAAAAAGGTTGCAGGAATGCCGGTCATATGGT
>NZ_DHFC01000001.1:57326-81835 GCF_002400205.1 Aminobacterium sp. UBA4834
GCGGGAATAGCTCAGCTGGCTAGAGCGATGGCCTTCCAAGCCGTAGGTCGCGGGTTCGAATCCCGTTTCCCGCTCCATTTAGTCCTAGTAATAAAAGCGCCTGTAGCTCAGTTGGACAGAGCAACGGCCTTCTAAGCCGTGGGTCGCGGGTTCGAATCCTGCCGGGCGCGCCACTTGAAACGGTGAGCGTAGCTCAATTGGTTAGAGTGCTGGACTGTGGCTCCAGTGGTTGGGGGTTCAAGTCCCCTCGCTCACCCCATTTAAAATAAAGTTGCACGCGCCCGTAGCTCAGCTGGATAGAGCGACGGACTTCGGATCCGTAGGTCGCGGGTTCGACTCCTGCCGGGCGCGCCACTTAAGAAAAGGGACCGTTAGCTCAATAGGCAGAGCACCTGACTCTTAATCAGGGGGTTACAGGTTCGATTCCTGTACGGTCCACCATAAAGAAATAAACTGGCAGTCTCTGAAATAGAGGCTGCCTTTATTTTTATTTACCCTCTTTGCTCGATCTAGAAACGAGATCGATAACTGTCAGTTCGGGGTATGCCAGAACACGAACTGGGGGCCCCCACGTCCCTGTTCCATGACTTACATAAAGCAACGATCCTTTCCCTAAATCTAATAAACCCTTTGTATGACGGTAGAAAAGCCAAGTAAAGGCCATGAATGGAAATAATTGCCCTCGATGAACATGCCCGGAAAGTTGTAAGTCAAACATCCCCACTGCGCCTCTATGGGGGAGTGGGCGGTGTTTTAATAACAGAGTAAAGCGACGATCAGAGATATTTTTTAACAGCTGATCTTCTTCAACTTCTGGCTGCCCTTTAAGGAAACGTCCACCTGGGTCGTCTACTCCCACTATATATATTGGACCTGCCTCCACAATTTTTCCTCGTAACACATGAAAACCGGCTTTGCCGGTAAAGTATAGGGCGTGCTCAATTCCGGCATAAAATTCATGATTCCCAGTTACAGCGAATTTCCCATATGGAGGATGATAGTGGAGCATCATCTGAGATATAGTCTCTACATCTTCTATTTCACCATCCAATAGATCCCCCGTGGAAACTATTACATCAGGGTTTTCTTCTTGTATCTGCTTCATAATTTGTCGTAACATCTTTTTATTAATAAGAATTCCCAGATGTAAATCGGAGATTTGGAGAATACGGAAACGAGAGAATTCTTTAGGCAACTTTTCTGTGGGAATCTGAATACTTACTACTCGAACGGCCATGCTTTCTTTATACCCATAGAGACAAATAAAAAATGCCGTACAAAAAGCCAGCCAGAGATCCCACCGGGGTAAAGGCGGCTCCCATGATAAAGAAAAGATATAAGCAGTTGTGTCTATGACAAGAGAAGCGAGGACAAAATAAAGCCCGAAGGCTAATCCTATAGTCCCGACCCACGCCAAAGCTGTATGTATATAACGAAGAGAAGAGAAGCGCCACCGAGGAGGAATTATGGGAGCCATCATAAGCAAGGCACCGCTGCTCCATATACAAAAGAGAGTGTTCCATGAGAGAGGAGGTATACCTTTAAAACGAAAATAATGATAAAAAAATAGGAACAATACCACGTAGAGAGTAATATATGCCCCTATAAACCCACCCTCTGAACGTTTAATCTTTATCAATAATACCTGTCTCCTTTTTTATAAACAAAACTTATAACAAAGCGGACCAGAGTCTTCCCAAAGATTCCCGAATGCGATCCCAAATTGGTCGTTCCATGCGGTGACGCAAGTTAAACTCCAAACATTGATCCATGTCCAGCAAAAATTGTTTTTCAAACTCTCTAGTTTTCTTCTCGTTGTAAACAAAAACCTGAACTTCAAAATTAATATCCAAACTCCTATTATCGAGATTAGTTGTTCCTACAGAAAGCCATTTCCCATCTGCCATGACTAATTTAGAGTGAATAAATCCGTTTTGATAGGCAAAGATACGGACTCCTGCCGCTAAAAGATCGTCAATATTAGATCGAGTTGCCCAAAAAACCATTCGATGATCGGCACGAGACGGGATTATAATACGAACATCCACCCCACTCAATGCTGACGTTGTCAGAGCCATTTTCAAGCTTTCATCTGGTACAAGATAAGGAGTTGTTATCCAAATGCGTTTCTGAGCCATAGTGAAAAGATGGAAGTAACCTTGTAGAATAGCTCGCCAGTTCGAGTCTGGACCGCTTGCAGCTATCTGCATGGGGAGAGGGGTATCGGGTATACCTTTGCTATCCCAGAATGTTTCTTTTTCGGACAATGTCTGTCCCGTACAAAAAAACCAATCATTTAAGAAAATTTCATGGATGGCTGCCACAGCTTCTCCTTTTATGCGCACATGGGTGTCCCTCCAAAACCCCATATGGCGATTACGCCCAAAATACATATCACCAACATTGAGACCACCCGTAAATGCAACCTCTCCATCTACTACAACAATTTTCCTATGATTTCTAAAATTGAGATCTCGCCGTATCATAGGGAAAGAAACAGGTAAGAAAGGTTGAATATCGATTCCCTCATTCCGCAACGTTGCTATAAATTTTCTTCCTAAACGCCAACTGCCCACGCTATCATAAATAACCCGTACAGGAACCCCTTCTCGAACTTTCTTTTTAAGTATCTCGAAAAGCTTAAGGCCAGTCTCATCTTTAGCTATAGAAAAATATTCCAAATGAATATATCGTTGCGCCCTCTCTAAGGCTTCTTCTATAGCGGGGAAGACATTCTCTCCGTTAAGGAGCATATCAAGAGAATTCCAATGAGAGAGCCTCGAGTGAGCCGTTTGTTCTAGTAGACAAACAAGTTTGCTGGGGACAATATCATTCGTATAAATTTCTTTCTCTGGAAGTTGTTCTGAAAAGGTGGACTGGTAGAACCGTTTTTTCTTATATTTTTTAAAAACCGCTCTTCGCTTGGGATCAGGGCCAAACAAAAAATAGAAAATAAAGCCTATACCTGGTAGAAGACCTAAAGCTAAGAGCCAGGCTATTGTTCGGTCAGGGTTTCGTTCTTCCAAAAAAATAACACCTGCTGCTGTAATAATGTAAAGAGTAAAAATATAGGGGATATACTCCTTAAACAAAGCCCATAAGAGTTTACAAAGCTTCAATGCCGTGTGAAAAAAGGCTATATCGCCAGCTGCAGTTTTCACAGCAATAGATTCGATATTAACCCATACCCATGGAATGGAAAAAATGATAATAGCCATTAGAAATGCCATAACAAGAGACTTGAGAGATAAACGCAATAGTCCTCCCCCTCCCTTTAATATTTGTTTATTATAGCTTCATGTAGGCGCCTTTTACTGAGCAGACTATTCCCTGCCCCCTCTTCACATCTCATGTTTTTAATGGTATTATTCCCCCGTTATAGCCTCCTTAGCAATATGATAAGGATCGTTAGCTCAATTGGCAGAGCACCTGACTCTTAATCAGGGGGTTACAGGTTCGATTCCTGTACGGTCCACCATTTTTATTTCTTTCTTTTCGTGCGAGAGTGGCGGAACTGGTATACGCGCTGGACTTAGGATCCAGTGGATTTCTCCGTAGGGGTTCGAGTCCCCTCTCTCGCACCATTTTTCTATTACGCTCCTTTCTGACGCTTCGTATAATACTAACAAATATCTGCACCCTGGAGGGAAGGCATGGCAGATACGGAAGGCCACTTTGCTGCAATTATTCTAGCTGATGGTTCTTCAAGTCGCATGGGGACATGCAACCCTTTGCTTTCGCTAAGTAAGCAAAACTTCATCCATTGTATCGTAACAGCCTATCGAGATGCAGGTATATCCCGTCTTTTTGTTGTAACTGGGCCCCAAGGAGAACTGGTTGAGAACGGGTACCGGTTTCTAAAGCGTATGTCCCTTTTTAATAAAAACTGTCATCGAGGCATATTTGCCTCTGTCATAGAAGGTATTAAAGCTATTCCTTCAGATGTAAAAGCATTTTTTCTTCATTCTTCAGATACTCCCTTCGTGCGTTCATCTACACTTCACCATATGCTCACTCTCTGGGAAGACACGAGCTTCCTTCTTTACCCCGTTTTTCAATCTAAGCGAGGGCATCCTTCGTTAATTTCCTCTGGAATGATTTCTAAAATTCTTAAGCGGAATAGAGGAAACAGCCTCGCTGATCTTTTAAAAGGAGAGACTGCCCAAGAATGTTTTGTCCCTGATCAATTTATATTGTATGATGTAAATACTTCCTCTGACTTCGCAGCTTTCTCTGAGCTTTATGGAACACGACATATTCCTTCCCAAGGAGAATGTACCGAGCTCTTCGCTTTAGCAGGAACCCCTAAAAAAATTAGGGATCATTGCATTGTTGTAGAGAAAGTCGCTCTACGCATAGCATCAGAACTTCCCCATTTTGTTCCATGTGATCTTCAATTAGTGCTAAAAGCCGCCCTTCTTCACGATATTTGTCGAAAGAGTTTTCGCCATGCAGATGTTGGTAGACTTTTTTTGTCTAAATGGGGATTTAGTCAAATAGGAGAACTAGTAGGAAGCCATACGGACCTCTTGGGAGAGACAAATTCATGGGAAGCTAAAATCCTATACATTTCTGACAAATTTGTAAAAAACTTCTCTGTAGTGCCTCTCGAAAAACGAATGAGAGAGCACCTTGACAGAGGGAGATGTGGAGAAGCTTCCCAAAAAGCCTTACAACGTTTACAAAAAGCAATGGAGGTTCAAGAAGAAATAGAAAAAATTACTGGCCGTAACCTTTTAGAAATCGTGAAGGGATTGTAAGGAGGACATCTGTGGATACTCATTTTCTTAAAGAGACGGCCCATTTCTTGGAGAAAGGCGAGCCCAAAGAGGGGATAGAGACATGAAATTTCATCGCTATATTGTCGCTAATGGTCCTCTTACAGACGGTGATATTTTCTATACATGCGGAGCCCTACTCATCGAAAACAGAGTCATTATAGATATGGGGTCTTATGAACCTCTTCGAAAAAAATGGCCTGACACCCCAGTTATAGATGTAGCAGGACGCCTTATTGTTCCTGGATTCACAAACTTTCATCATCACCTTTACTCCTCTCTGGCTACAGGGTTACAACCTTTAGGGGAAACATCCACATTTACTGGGATTTTACAAAATCTTTGGTGGCCGTTGGATTTTGTTCTTGATGAAGAGTCTATTTATTATTCTGCTCTATATGGAATTATGAGGTCTATCCAAGCTGGAGTAACCTCTATTTTCGATCATCACTCTTCCTTAGGACATGTAAAAGGGAGTTTAAATACTATCTCTGCGGCCTTTCGAGAAAGTGGAATTCGAGGTGTTTTATGCTATGAAATGACAGAACGCGGAGGTAGAGATTTTATAATGAAACAGCTTGATGAAAATCTTTCCTTCTGGAGAGAGCATAAGAAAGATACGAAACTTCAGGGAATGCTCGGACTCCACGCTAACTTCACACTTTCAGAAGAGACGTTACATCTTGTGAAAAAAGAAAAACCTTCATATCTACCTATTCATATACATTGTGGAGAGTCCCAAGACGATCTTCTCTTTTGTCAAAATCTCGGTTATGAAGGGCCCATCCATCGATTGGCAGCCCTGGGTCTGTTATCCTGTGATTCTTTTCTTGTCCATTGCCTTCATCTTTCAGATTACGACTATGCCATATTAAAAGACTTCTCGCCATGGGTTATTACAACTCCCGAATCTAACGCTAATAATAGAGTAGGGAATATGGATCGCCAGAAGATCAGTAAATTTCTTATTGGGACAGATGGTTTATCAGACGACATTTTATCTTCTTACCGAAATTACGTCATTACCGCTACTCATAGTCCCGAGCCCTTCGAAAAAATAGAAGCTCTCATATGGAAATGGCCCCGATTGGTCAGAGAAAGATATTGGGGATTTCAAGGTGTCTTCGCAATTGGGGAACCAGCCGATGTAGCAGTGCTTGATTATCGGCCTGTAACAACTATAAACAAAAACAACATCATCGCACATCTTATCTATGGCGCAGAACAAGGGAAAGCTTTTCTTTCTGTTTGTGACGGTAAAATTCTTTGGAAAGATGGAAAGTTCTTTCTGCTAGACCAGGAAGAAATTTTCCAGAAGGCAAAACAAGCAGCCTCTCGCCTTCATAACCGCTTTATAAGAGAAAGCAGAAAGGAGTCTTTCCCATGGTCGAAATAGAAAGGAGAATGTGTGGAGTTGCCCCCAATGTGGTACCGGAGCCAATATTATGGTGGCCATTGCTAGAGAGACAAGATGTATTGTATTCTCTTCTTGAAGACAAGGTTACGTCTGATATTATTAAGTTTCCCACCCATAGCTTCCCGGAAACAAGGAACGCGGCATCTGCTAGAAAGGTTTCTGAAAAAAATCAATTCACCCTAAAAACCGTGTTTATCGGCACTTGACAGCTATTTATAAATACTTTATTGTAATTTTGCTGATAGGCGCCATCAGTAATACATGTAAAAGATTCTAGGAGGCAACATTTTGACAACTCAGGGAACAGTCAAGTGGTTTAACGCGGCGAAAGGCTATGGCTTCATCACCACCGACGATGGGAAAGATATCTTTGTTCATTTCAGTGCAATCCAGGGAGACGGTTTCAAGACTCTTGATGAAGGCCAGCGGGTGTCTTTTGACATAGTAGAGGGAGCAAAAGGCGAACAAGCCGCTAATGTCGTAAAGCTTTAGTAAAATCTATTCCTCAAACTTGAAGTCAATAAAAGGCAGCGCCAAAAAAGTGCTGCCTTTTTCTTTTTTATAAACCTTTACAATAAGGGAAATAAACGTGTACAATGCGTAACAGTTTCTATAGGCAGACCTTCTATTCCGATAGGTCTGTCCTTTTGTGTATTATAGATAGATCTTGGTGTGCTATACTACGGAATGCTGTCCGTAAGTTGAAAGGGGTTGCTAGAATATGAGGTCCGAATTATTATCTCAAGAAAAAAATTTTGTCACCATAAAGGCAGAATTCGACGCGAAGGAGTTCCAGGAAAGCGTCAATAAAGCTGTTAGGGAACTTTCCCAGAAAATGAACGTCCCTGGATTCCGAAGGGGAAGAGTTCCTCGTAACATTCTTGAAATGAGATTGGGGAAAGAGGGAATTTATGCAGAAGCTTTGGAGTCTTTGGTTCCTGAAGCTATTGACCAGATTGTGCAAGACTACGATTTGGATCTTATTGCAGAGCCGGAACTCAACGTCGATAAGATAGAAGAGGGCAGCAATGTTTCCATTACTTTAAAATTTGAAGTTACTCCTGAAGTGGAATTGCCCAATCTTGAGGAGATAGAGATAGAGAAGTTGAAAGTAAACGTTACCGATGCAATGGTGGAAGAGTCTATAGAGACTATGCGAAAGCAAAATGCAGAGCTCGAAACTGTTCAGCGACCTGCTCAGCAAAGTGACGTAGTGACTATTGGATATGTTACGAGCGTTCTTGATGCTGAAGGCAATGTAGAAAAAAGCCACGAAGAGGCTGACGCTAACGTAGACTTAGAATTAAACGAACTGCGAATAGAGATTAAAGACGCTTTGATTGGTTGCGAAACGGGAGAAAAAGTCTCTGCTACTGTAAAAGTAGAAGAGGACTATTCCGACAAAAGCATAGCCGGAAAAGAAGTTCGCTATGACATGGCAATCAAAGAAATAAAAGAGAAAAAAGAGCCGGAACTTAACGAAGCTTTTTTTGAAAAGATGCTCGGGGAACCTGTGGCAGATGAGGCCACTTTCCACAGAGAAGTTCGAAAACATCTAGAGAATCGGATGATGCAGGAAAGCGATACTATGGCAGAAAATATGGCTATAGCAAAAGTTTCGGAAACAGCTCAGGTGGAGTTACCTGAAACGCTCATCCGTCGCCAGATGGAAGGTACGAAAAAGAAGGATGCAGAAGAAGCTCAGAAGCGATTTCAGAAAAGTATGAGTGATGTATTACAAGCATCTGGAATGAGCCCAGAAGAATATGAAGAGAAGATTCGAAAACAGGCGGAAGTAGTTGTTCTTCAATATCTTGTTCTTGATGCTTTAGCAAGAGATTTTGATATTTCTGTGGAGAAGTCGGATTTTGAAGAAGAACTGGCTCCCTTAGCAACTGCATATAAGCTTAGTACGGATAATTTACTCCGCGCTGTTTTTAAAGACCAAAATAGAATCATGGAGATGGGCAACAGGATTCGATATAGGAAAACAGTAAAAGAGCTGTTAAACCGAGTTATAGTAAGGGATGTGGAAAAGCTTTCTCCTACTGAAGAGGAAGGACAGGCTGAATAATCATAAAAAACACGCACCGAGGTGAGCGTTTGGAATAAATAGAGTAGGTGGTGAAGATATGCTCATACCAATGGTGATTGAACAAACCGGACGAGGCGAAAGAGCTTATGACATATATAGTCGCCTCTTAAAAGACAGAATCATTTTTTTAGGTGATGCTGTCGATGATAATATAGCCAATACAGTTGTAGCACAGCTATTGTTTCTAGAAAGTGAGGATCCAGATAAAGACATTAATTTATATATAAATAGCCCCGGGGGCGTGGTCTCAGCAGGGTTGGCAATTTATGATACGATGCAATATATCAAGTGCCCTGTGTCAACCATTTGTATCGGTCAAGCTGCAAGTATGGCAGCGGTTCTTCTTACTGGCGGAGCGGCAGGGAAGCGAATAGCTCTTCCCAATGCCAGAATCATGATACATCAGCCTCTTGGCGGAACGCAGGGGCAGGCAACAGATATAGAAATACATGCCAAAGAAATATTGAAGCTGCGTGAGCGTCTCAATGATATACTGATTAAACATACGGGGCAAACTCGAAGAAAAATTAAGGCCGATACTGAAAGAGACTTTTTTATGTCAGCAGATGAAGCGGTTGCCTACGGGATCATCGATAAAGTTATACAGTCCAGAGTATAAGCCTTTCCCGTAATAGCGGCCTATAGATTTTAGGAAGGGAGCCCTCATGCGGTGCTCCCTTGTTTCTGTTTGATGCCCCCAGCTTTAAGGAGGTTAGAAGAATGGTTACTTTTGACAATAAAGGGAAAGACGGCAACAAAGATGTTTTACGATGTTCCTTTTGTGGAAAAGGACAAGAGGAAGTACGTAAACTCATAGCTGGACCTGGAGTTTATATATGTGACGAGTGCATCCATCTGTGCAACCTGATCCTCAACGAAGAGACAAATGAGGGAGTTGTAAAAGAGAGTCCAGAATTTACTCTTTCTCTAAAAGAAATACCCAAACCAGTTGAGGTAAAAACTTTTTTAGATCAATACGTTATTGGTCAAGAAGATGCAAAAAAAACGCTTTCTGTGGCTGTTTACAATCATTTCAAGCGAATTAGCGCTCCGCGAGATGAAAATGATGTGGAACTACAAAAAAGCAATGTCCTTCTTCTTGGCCCTACAGGATCTGGCAAAACTCTTTTAGCTCAGAGCCTTGCCAGGAAATTGAATGTTCCTTTTGCTATGGCAGATGCCACAACTTTAACCGAGGCTGGATATGTGGGGGAGGATGTAGAGAATATTCTCGTCAGACTCCTGCAAGCTGCTGATTATGACGTTGCTGCTGCAGAAAAAGGCATTATTTATATTGATGAGATTGATAAAATAACTCGTAAATCTGAATCGCCATCTATTACCAGAGATGTTTCTGGCGAAGGGGTTCAGCAAGCCCTACTTAAGATTCTTGAAGGAACTCTTTCTAATGTACCCCCGAAAGGGGGGCGCAAGCATCCCTATCAAGACTTTATTCAAATCGATACCACTAATATCCTCTTTATTTGCGGAGGCGCTTTTGATGGGGTAGAAGATATTATTGGGCGAAGAGTTAACAAAAAAATGATCGGTTTCGGAGGAGAAGTTCTTAGCGCTCAAGACCGACGTAAATATGAGCTTATGAAACAAGTTCAACCAGAAGACCTCATGTCTTTCGGTTTTATTCCAGAGTTGATTGGCCGACTCCCCGTTATAGTACCGTTGGAAGAATTAGACGAGGAAGCATTGGCACGTATTCTTGTAGAGCCGAAAAATGCATTGGTACGACAGTATCAAAAAACTTTCGAAATAGAGGGCGTGAATTTAGCTTTTGAAGATGACGCTATTAAAGCGATAGCAACTCTGGCGCGTAAAAAAAATACGGGTGCTCGAGGGCTGCGATCGATTATGGAATCTATCATGCTTGATCTCATGTACGAAATTCCTTCCCGATCGGAAGAAGTAGAAAAAATAATCATAACGAAAGATGCCGTGGAAAAAGGCATATCTCCTATTATCAAACTAAAAGGGAAAGAGGAGGTAGCCTAATCGATGTCTATCGTTTCACAAAAGGCGGAACGATATTATGTTCTACCTGTACGAGACATAGTAATATTTCCAGGCGTCATAGTGCCTCTTTATGTTGGTAGGGAACGCTCTCTCAAAACAGTTGAAAAAGCGAAACTAGAGGAAAAACCTCTTTTTATCGTAACTCAAAAGGATTTAAGCATAGAAGATCCCGATTTTCAGGATTTATATACGTCAGGAACTGCCTGCCGTATTCTTCAAATGATCCGCATCCCGGACGGGAGTGTCAAGGTTCTTGTAGAGGGTCAACAAAGAGGGCATCTTTGCGAATATATTAAAGGTGCTGAAAGCACTGAAGGAGAGGTAGAAGCTGTCCTTTGGGAAAAGAATCAAACAGAAAATTATGAGGCTCTCAAAAGAAGCATTTATGAACTGTTCGAGCGGTATGTTTCTCTTCATACCAAGATACCCAAGGAAATTGTAATTGCTGTAATGAACATAGAAAACCCTTGCGAACTTGCAGATATAGTTGCATCTCATCTTCGAATAAAAACAGAGGAGAAACAAGCGCTTCTAGAAATAACTGAGCCAGAACGATATATGAAACAACTCATAAAGACTCTTATGGAAGAAATTGACCTGCTCGAATTGGAACAATCTATACAGGAACAAGTTCGGCAGAAAATGGAGCAAGGTCATCGCGAGTACTATCTTCGAGAGCAGCTCAAGATTATACAGGGGGAATTAGGGGATGAAGACCCTTTCTCCGATTCCCAGGGATACATAAAAAAAATAGAAGAGACACCTATGCCTGAAGATGTTCGAAAAAAAGCACTTGGAGAAGCAAATCGCCTCTCTAAAATGCCATCTATATCCTCAGAGGCAAGTGTATTAGTCACATATCTAGATTGGATTCTGGCTTTGCCGTGGGAAAAGAACACCGAAGAAAACCTTGACCTGAAAAGAGCAAAGAAAATTTTAGATGAGGATCACTATGGACTCTTAAAGGTGAAAGAACGTATTCTCGAGTTTTTAGCCGTACGTCTTTTAGCAGGAAAACAGGCGAAGGGGCAAGTTCTTTGTTTCGTAGGCCCTCCCGGGGTAGGAAAAACATCTCTTGCCCAATCCATAGCAAGGGCTCTAGGGCGACGTTTTGTAAACTTCTCTTTAGGGGGGGTAAGGGACGAAGCAGAGATACGAGGGCACAGACGTACATATGTGGGGGCTCGGCCAGGGCGAATTATCCAAAAGATGCGCCAAGCAGGAACCAAAAATCCTGTTATGCTTATGGATGAAATTGATAAAATCGGCCAAGATTTTCGAGGGGATCCTGCTGCAGCTCTTCTGGAAGTTCTCGATCCCTCACAGAATCAAGAATTTGCCGATCACTATATTGAGGCTGCCTTTGATTTAAGCGATGTTATTTTTATTACAACTGCCAATGTAACCCATACAATTCCAGCGCCACTTCTTGATCGAATGGAAGTGATTCGTTTACCTGGCTACGTTGCAGAAGAAAAGATTCACATCGCTAAAAAACATCTTCTGCCTCAACTTTTGATAGAACATGGTTTATCGACGGAGAATTTACAACTAACGCCTAAAGCATTGGAAAAAGTAATTACAGATTATACTCGTGAAGCTGGCGTGCGTAATCTGAAGAGAAACCTGGCTACCATATGCAGGAAAGTTTCTCGTCATATAGTTGAAGAAGGAATGAGAGAAAAAATAGTAGAAGAAAAAGTAAAGGTAGGAGTTAATGACTTAAAGAATTATCTTGGAGCTCCTCATCTTTACGATGTTCATCTGCCTCGAACTAAACAAACTGGCACAGTCGTAGGGTTAGCCTGGACAGAAAGCGGGGGAGATGTTCTTGTTATAGAAGCCGTTTCTATGCGAGGGAAAGGGGACATTATACTTACAGGTAACTTGGGTAATATAATGCAAGAATCAGCACAAACAGCTCTTGGCTATCTTAGAGCTCACGCTGAAGTTTTGGGAATCGACCATATCAACTGGAAAAACATAGATATTCACTTACACGTACCGGAAGGCGCTATTCCCAAAGATGGTCCTTCAGCAGGGATTACAATGGCAGTAACCATGCTTTCCGCATTAAGCAACAGAAAAGTACTGCCCGGGGTAGCTATGACAGGAGAAATAACTTTACAGGGAAGAGTCCTCCCTGTAGGGGGGATACGGGAAAAAGTGCTTGCGGCAAAGAGACAAAAAGTAAAGAAGATCATTTTGCCCAGCGCCAATAAAATAGATGTAGAAGAAATGGAAGATTGGATGACACAAGGGCTTGAATTCCATTTTGTGGATACCATTCCTGACGTTTTTAAGTTTTCAATGGAGGACTAATATTTTATGTCTTATAGTTGGAATGCCAAACTTCTTGCAACAGCTTTTAAACAAGACCAATTCCCAGGGGAATCTCTTTCAGAGATTGCCTTTGCTGGGCGTTCCAACGTAGGTAAATCTATGTTGCTTAACGCTTTAACAGACAGTAAGCTTGCTCATATAGGCGCTACTCCAGGTAAAACTCGTAGCGTTAATTTCTATAAGATAACGGCTGCAAAAGATTTTATACTTGTAGATCTTCCTGGTTATGGTTTTGCTGCAAGGAGTCACCAAGAGAGAGGCATATGGGCCCATCTTATAGAAGACTACATCCTTCGGCGTCAAACACTTAGATTACTTATTCATCTTGTGGACTTCCGTCACGGATTACTGCCCAAAGACAGAGAATTACAAGAGTGGACAGCTCAAATAGATGTCCCTGTGCTTGTTGTTTTTACAAAAGCCGACAAAATAGCGAAAGGACGCCGTAAAGGGCTCCTTCATGCCTATATTAGAGACGGACTAAAATCTATAGAAGTCCCATTTATTGTTTCTGCCCAAGATAAAACGGGAATTGTCGAACTTAGGCAATTCTTGACAAATTACCTTGACGGAGAGTAAATACTGTAAATTCCCAGTGAAGAATTAAGAAATAGATTATGGAGGGGGACTTTCAATGGCTACACGTATTAGAGAAATAGAAAAAAACTACGATCCTACACCCATTGAGGATAAATGGTATTCATGGTGGTTGAAAACAGGGCTTTTCCATGCTGAAGTAGATCCATCAAAGGAAGCATTTTCTATAGTGATACCTCCTCCCAATGTAACAGGCTCTCTTCATATAGGCCATGCTTTCAACAATACTTTTCAAGACATTATTTGTCGATACAAACGGATGGCAGGATATAACGTTCTTTGGCTGCCAGGCACAGATCATGCTGGTATAGCAACTCAAAATGTGGTAGAGCGCTCTCTGGCAAAAGAGGGTATCTCTAGGCATGATCTGGGACGGGAAGAGTTTGTAAAAAAAGTCTGGGAGTGGAAAGAAGAGTATGGTAACCGCATTATTGAGCAGATGAAAAAACTTGGCAACTCCTGTGATTGGGATAGAGAGCGATTTACTCTCGACGAGGGTCTTTCCAAAGCTGTTCGTACTGTTTTTGTACGACTCTACAAGAAAGGGCTTATTTATAAGGGGCGCTATATTATTAACTGGTGTCCCCGCTGCCATACTGCTTTATCTGACATAGAAGTGGAACATGAAGACGTAGCAGGTCATCTCTACTATGTGAAGTACCCCTTTGTAGATGGAGAAGGGGCTCTTATCGTTGCAACAACCCGTCCAGAAACCATTCTTGGCGACGTGGCAATAGCTGTTCATCCTCGAGCTGAGCAGTATAAACATCTTATTGGGAAAAAAGTTCGGGTTCCTCTAACAAATAGAGAGATTCCTATTATTGAAGACATCATGGTGGATCCTGAATTTGGGACAGGTTGCGTAAAAATCACCCCAGCTCATGACCCGAACGACTTTCTTGTGGGACAACGTCACAACCTCGAGCAAATCCAGGTGATAGATGCCGATGGCTTTATGAACGAAAACGCCCTATCTTACAAGGGGCTCTCTGTTATGGAAGCTCGGGAACATACTATAGAGGACTTGAAAAAACAAAATCTTATAGAAAAAATTGAAGAAATACAACATTCAGTAGGGCATTGTTATCGATGCCATACCATGGTTGAGCCGTATCTTTCTGAACAGTGGTTTGTTAAAGCTAAACCACTTGCTGACGCAGGAATAAAAGCGGTAGAAGAAGGAAAAATAACATGGATCCCTGAGCAGTGGCAAAAAATTTATTATCAGTGGATGGAGAATATTAGAGATTGGTGTATCTCTCGCCAACTATGGTGGGGACATAGAATTCCTGCCTGGACGTGCGATGACTGCGGGCACATCACAGTTTCTGAAGAAGATCCCACCACATGTGAAAAGTGCGGAAGCTCTCACATACATCAAGATGAAGATGTTCTTGATACGTGGTTTAGTAGTGCTTTATGGCCTTTTTCTACTCTTGGCTGGCCAGATGAAACAAAGGAGCTGAAATATTTTTACCCCACATCTTTACTCGTTACAGCTTTTGATATTATCTTCTTTTGGGTCGCTCGAATGATCATGATGGGACTTGAGTTCATGGATGAGGAACCCTTCAAAGAAGTGTACATCCATGCGTTGATTCGAGACGAAGACGGGCAAAAAATGAGCAAGTCAAAAGGGAACGTTATCGATCCTCTTACTATGATCGAGAAATACGGGGCCGATTCTCTTCGCATGACATTGGCAGCTCTTACAGTTCAAGGAAGAGATGTTTTGCTCAGTGCTAATAAAATAGAAACGTACAGACTTTTCATGAATAAACTATGGAACGCCAGTCGTTTCGCTCTGATGAATCTCGAAGAAGACTGTTCAATAAAGCCTCTTCCCCAAAAAGAGTCCATGAGGCTTCATGACCGCTGGATTCTCTCTCGAACCCAGTATGTCATAAACGAAGTAACAAAACTTCTAGATGGATATTTTATCGGGGAAGCGGCTCGGTTGCTCTATGACTTCATTTGGGGGGATCTCTGCGATTGGTACCTGGAAATGTCGAAACCCGCATTGAAAAGCGATGAAGGGGCAAAACGCAGACAAGACACTCAGGCAGTTGTAGAATATGTTTTCAGGACAGTGCTCCAGTTGATGCATCCTTTTATACCTTTCCTCACGGAGGAATTATGGCACATCTTTGGATTCAGCAAAGACTCTATTGAGAGAACTTCGTGGCCTGTCTCTTCTGCCGAGTTGCTTTCAGTAGAAGACGATGGTCTAATGAGCACATTACAGGAGTTCATTAGAATTACTCGTAACTTGAGAGCCGAAGCTCGAGTAGCCCCTCAACAGAAGATAGATCGAGTCATTTTACAAACAGACGACGAAAAACTAAGAGATATTGTTCACAAAAACATGGATATGATCTCACTTCTCGCTAAAGTAAAAGCTGTTGAAATTATAGGAGACAGCGATGAAAAACCTCACGGTTGCTTGGCTTCTGTTGTCGCAAATGGAGAAATTAGCCTTGAAGTAGGCGGGCTACTTGATATCGAAGCTGAGATAGAGCGCCTTGAACAAGAGCTTCAAGGTCTCGCGAAAGATATAGAAAAAATGAATAAAAAACTCGCAAACGAAAACTTTATCTCAAAAGCACCAGAAGAAGTAGTGGAAAAAGAACGCATCCGATTAGCTGATAACCAGAACCGTTATCAAAGAATACGTGACAATATTAGCAGTCTAAAAAGGTCCTGAGGATAATGAACAACTATTATAAGTACGAAAATATAGAAAAAGAATTGGCTCTTTATGCAAGCCCGGGTGTTCACCCGGGCTTGGAGCGTATATCACGTTTGCTTGCTCTGTTAGGCCATCCAGAAAATAGTTTTCCCGCTATACATGTGGTAGGAACTAACGGGAAAGGGTCTACTTCCGCGTACATGGAGTCGGTCCTTCGCCATGCTGAGCTTAAAACGGCCATGTACACAAGTCCACATCTCATTCATATGGGAGAGCGCCTCTTAATAAACGGGAGTATGCTTACATCAGAAGAATGGCAGCGTGGCGCTGAAAAGGTTATAAATACCATTTGCAATGACAAAGCCTTATCACAAGATCCTCCCACGTACTTCGAAGTCTTTACTGCTGTCGCCTTTGTTCTCATCGCAGAGGCTCATGTAGATATCGCTGTTATAGAAGCGGGAATGGGAGGACGATTAGACGCTACCAATACGTTAGGGAATGTCCTCCTTACAGTAATTACTTCTATTTCCATGGATCACATGGATTTTCTAGGGACAACGTTAGAAGCCATAGCCATGGAGAAATTCGCCGTTATACGTGAACAAACCCCGGCGATATTTACAGGAGAACCTTCCTCTCTCATATCTCTTTTTGAAAAAGAAGCAGATAAAAAACATTCTAAGGGAGTAGTTGTCTCTAAATCTTATGAGTGGCAACAGGAAGAATCTTCTTTAAAAGGCTCCACCTTTTCTCTAAAAAACAAAGAGAATGAAGGGAAATGTTATCCTCATATCCATACCCCTCTCATTGGCTTATATCAGATACAAAATGCATCTTTGGCTATAGCAAGTCTCTCTATTTTACGCTCTGTCTTCCCTCAAATTTCGGAACAAGCGCTTTACGACGGACTTACTCACACACAATGGGCAGGTCGAATGGAGCTAGTCCCGTATGATCCTCCCTTATTGCTTGACGGAGCACATAACGATGATGGTATCGCCCGGCTTGTAGAAAGTCTTTCTTTTCTCGGTATCTATAGACCCGAAAAAAAGCTAACCATTGTTTATGGTTCCATGAAAGATAAAGAGCATAACAAGGCACTCGAAAGATTGAGTCATCTAAGACCTCGATTAATATGCACAGAGGTCCCAGGGATGGAGCGATCTGCTCTAGCAGAATCTCTTTGCGCTGAAGCTAGTCATTATGAATGGACTTTTACCCCAGAGGGTATTTCTGATCCTATAGAAGCCATAAAAAAAGCTGGAGAAGCGAGCGATATAGTTGTATGTTGTGGGAGTCTTTATCTTATAGGCTATGTAAGAACACGTCTTATGGAGAGAGACCATTGTTACCCTTTCTATCATGAAACGCGCCTATAATCTTTCATGTATTGATAGACAGCATATATTAACCTATCTTTGTCCGGAAGAAAAGCCTTTTTTCCGAGCCCGTATTTTTATGAAGGGGCCTCTCATGGAAAGGGCAAAGGGAGATCCATTTCTTTCTCGTCAGCTTATTGAGGCGAATATAGCTTTTATAGGAAAGGGTTCAGGACAAACCATAGCCCCTCACCAAGTACACGGGGTAGATATTCTTTTACCATCTCAAAATAATATACTACCTGCACGACCTCATGCTGACGGTATTTTTTTATCAGGTACAGATTATGAAGGGAGTCTACGTTATGCTGATTGTATGCCAGTACTTATAGCGTCTCCTGTACCGACACCATGGGTACTTATGTTGCACTCAGGATATAAAGGAACTGTGCGCAACATAGTGAGTTCTGGTATGGCTGTTGTACGCTCTCATATAAAAGAACAAAATTTCAACCGAGTTTACGCTTGGGTGGGTCCTGGCATAGGGACGGAGACATATTGGAGGGACGAAGGTGATGAATGGTCCCACCAAGGGATTAAAAATTTATCCTCCTTTTTTTATCGAAAAGAGGGAAAACGAATTTATTTTAACTTACTTGGAGCCATAAGAGAGCAGCTTCAGGTTGAGGGGCTTCAGGGAAAAAACATTAACTCTATACCAATTTGTACTTATAAAGACGAAAAAATTTGTTATTCTTATAGGCGAGGCGACCTGCACTCTCGAATGTTTTTTCTTGCCTCGCTATAATTATGCCACTTTTAAATATATAACTGTGAGAATATATAAAGAGGAAGACTCATAGAGTATTACCGACAAAGTCGCAAGGAGTGATCCCCAAATGGATCTGCAACGAGTGGGTGTCATAGGTGTGGGGCACCTGGGACAGCACCACGCCAGAGTTTATACCGAGTTGCTTGGAACTCAATTAGTAGGAGTAGTCGACCAGAACGAGGCCAGAGCAGCTGCGATAGGAGAAAATTTAGGCGTCCCCTTTTTTACCGACATGGATGAATTTATTCGAAAGGCACGGCCAGATGCAGTCAGTGTAGTTGTACCAACAAGCCTTCATTTTGAAATTGCTAAAAAAGCCCTTTTGAATGGGATTCATGTTTTAATAGAAAAGCCGGTAACGACAACTGTACAAGAGGCAGAAGAGCTTCTGCGGGTAGCTGCTGAAGAAGATCTTGTTTTACAGGTAGGTCATATTGAAAGATTCAATAGTGCAGTGCAATACACATCGAAAGTAGTAAAGGAACCTTTATTTCTTCAGTCTCGACGTCTAGGTCCCTTTTCTCCTCGTATTAGTGATGTTGGTGTTGTGCTGGATCTCATGATCCATGACATTGATATCATCCTATCTTTGGTTCATTCGGAGATAGAAAACCTTTCAGCCACGGGACGATGTATACGAACTGATCATGAGGATATAGCTTCAGCTCAAATAACTTTTAAAAATGGAGTTATGGCTCATATCCTTGTAAGCCGAGTCTCTGAGCGGAGGCTTCGGCAACTTGAAATAATGGAACCTGAACGGTATCTAGCTATCAACTATGAAACACAAGATGTATCTATCAACCGTTGCGTAAGACATGAAAATGGAAGTCTTGTAGAAGTTATAGAACATCCTGTATTTCCCAAAAGCGAACCTCTTAAATTAGAATTACAGCATTTTGTCACCTGTGTAAGGGAAGGGAAACAACCGCTTGTAGGAATTATGGATGGGAAACGAGCTCTTGAAGTAGCTATCTCTGTGTTAAAACAAATACATCTTGACGGTCAAAACGACGTCAAAGAAGCTTCCTCCCAATAAAACCTTTCCAAGCCGGAAGAATATATTCCGGCTTTCTGTATTTTCTATTTTTATCATTATTATCTTATAGTTATATAATTCACTATATACTTTTTGAGTAGTTTTATAGTTTTATATGCGTTATGCTTACATTGATTTTGATAAAATATCTTACAAAGAGGGATTAAATATGCCCGTACAAAATTCTAATGCTCTTACTGCTATAGGGATGTTTTTAGGTGCCCTTTTTGTTGCTAAATTAGTAATAAAAATCAGAAAAGGAGATTTGCCTGGAGGTAAAATATGGGTTTTTTATCTCCGCATGCTTTTAGGATTCCTTATTGCTGGTGCTATTATATTAGGTCTTTATTCTTTTGCAGGAGTGAATTGACATTATGAAAAAATTTATAATTATCTTCCTTCCCATTTTTTTTGTAAGTACTATACTAATATGTTTCTCTTCTCAAATACATGCGTTAGAATTGCCTCCAGCTCAACGTCAAGAGGCCGAAAAATATTTTCTTAAGGCTTATACTGCTTTTCTCTCTCGCGATTACTGGGGATCTTGTGATTACTTGAATCAGGCGTTAGATTTAAATACGTATATGGTTGACTATTATCTGCTTAAGGCCCTTAACTTACAATCTATAGGTCAGTTGGATGAAGCTAAACGTACCTTAAGATATTATATGGAAGTGCGCCCCAACGATAGTTCAGCTCAACGTTTACTTGGAGATTTAACTACGGAAAAAGACTATATCAATACTTGTCTTTTCAAAAATATAGACTCTTCTTTTCAGTGGGAAATCCTACAAAAAAAACTAAAACAGACAGCAAACACATCTCTTTTTAAGCCTATTAATATACAAGGTTTAGGTAAGGGGGTAATTTCAAATGGATTATGGGCGCTTCCTGATCAAATAGGCGATATTCTTTGGTTTTTTTCACCTGAAACCGGTTCTGTCATTTCTTCACCTGTAAAAGAACCTGCGTCAGCAGTATTTATGAATGAGCGAATCCTCCTTGTCATGGGAAGAAGGGGGGAAGTGTATCGTCTCTCTTTGTCAGATAATGCCACTGCACCTCAAGTACAAGTAGAAGAGCTGGGAGCTCTTTCTTGCACTGTATCAGACATAGTATGGCAATCAGATTCAGAATTTATTGTGGCGAATATAAGCGGCCGTAATCTTCTTTTTGTTTCCTATCCCGACCTTCAGATTAAAAATACATGGGTTCCAGAGTCAACAAAAAAACCTTTTGAACCTTCGGCTCTTGCTTCTTATGGTCCGTGGATAGCTATTGCTGATCGCAATAATGACACTGTCTTTCTTCTTAATAAAGTTACTCGTGAGATTAAAAATATTTGCATCTCGCAGCCACGGGATATAGAGTGGGGAATAGATGGATCTTTGTTCATTGTCTCGGATAAAGGAAGCCTTATGCAAGTAAAAAATTGTTTCTCTCAAAATGAAAGTAAAACCTCTATTCTCTCTGTGGATATGTCGGGTTGTTGGTCTCTATTGCGGGATAGAGACATTATTTGGGGAGTGGACACTCGAGGTCTATATCTTTGGGAAATATGGCCTCTTCCAGACCCAACTCTGTCACAAGGTTTTTTCTTTGCATATGAACCTACTCTTCAAAGAAACAACGACGGCTCCGATTATCTTCGCTTGAAAGGCGCTTTTTCTGCTCCGTATTATGCATATAGCAACCAGAACCCTTTTATCGCATCTGCTGTTTGGGGAGGACAAAACATGAAGCCTACAGTATCACTTTTACCCTCTATTCAATATAGCCAGATTGCTTTCATAGAAATTACCGCAGAAAAAGCTGTCCCTCTTATAGAACGTATCCGACAGATATGGGAGCGACAAAAAGAAACCCTTCGGCACATTGTTCTTTCTGAAGCTTCTATTTTAGAACCAGAGGAACTTGCGTCGCTTGTTTCTTTTTGTATTCATAATGGTATAGCCCTCTCTTTTTCTGTATCTGATGGCGGTGCTTGTATGTGGATGGAGCGAGCCGCTGCTTTGACTGGTGGAACCGTAGCACCCACGCCAGAGTTAGCAGCCGCTTCCCAAGTAAAAAACAAGATTCTCTCAATAGAAATGTCCCTCCCTGCAGTAAAAGGGGTATCGGGCTATTCGGAACAATCCATGTTGTCTCTTTATATAGACTTAGGGCTATTACAAATGCGAAATTGGTTGCCTTTATGGCCAGAAATAGTAGGAACCTATTAAAAAACAGTGGTATTTTACGCAGCTTTTTATAATGGGAGGCGAGGATGTATGTCTAAAAAAGAAAATATCCCAGAAATTCTAGAATTGAAACAAGCGTATGAAGCCCAAGTAGCTAAAACTATGGAAAAACGCCCTGAACGTCGGAAAGAATTCCGAACGGGAGGAAATATTCCTCTCAATCGCGTCTATGATCCCACAGACTTGGAAGGGTTGAATTATGCCAGAGATCTCGGGTATCCAGGCCGTTACCCCTACACACGCGGCGTACAACCGACAATGTATCGCGGGCGACTTTGGACGATGCGTCAGTACGCAGGTTTTGGAACGGCAGAAGAATCGAACGAAAGGTATCGTTACTTACTTTCTCAGGGACAAACAGGGCTCTCTGTAGCCTTTGATCTCCCCACGCAGATTGGATACGACTCTGATCACCCAATGGCCCAAGGAGAATGCGGAAAAGTAGGAGTAGCCATCGATAGTCTTGCTGATATGGAGATTCTTTTTGACAAGATTCCTCTCGATAAAGTTTCCACCTCAATGACTATTAACGCTCCTGCGAGTGTTTTGCTTGCCATGTATATTTGTGTGGGTGAAAAGCAGGGAGTGTCTATGGACAAACTCTCAGGAACTATACAGAACGATATTCTTAAAGAATATATCGCCAGAGGCACTTATATTTTTCCGCCTAAACCTTCTATGCGTCTCATTACCGACATATTTGAATTCTGCAGCAATAATGTTCCTAAATGGAACACTATCTCTATTTCTGGCTATCACATTCGAGAGGCTGGAAGCACAGCTGCTCAGGAAGTAGCCTTTACATTAGCAGATGGGATAGCTTATGTGGAAGCAGCACAGAAGAAAGGCCTTGATCCCAACGTGTTCGGCCAACGCCTTTCTTTCTTCTTCAATGCTCATAATGACTTTTTGGAAGAAGTGGCTAAGTTCCGAGCAGCGAGAAGGATGTGGGGCAAGATTATGAAGGAGCGTTTTGGCGTAACAGACCGTAAAGCTCAGATGTTGCGATTCCATACGCAAACCGGAGGTTCTACTCTTACCGCACAACAGCCAGAAAACAATATTGTCAGAGTAACTATGCAGGCTTTAGCTGCTGTTCTAGGCGGAACACAGTCTCTCCATACTAATAGTATGGACGAAGCCCTTGCTCTTCCTTCAGAGAAAAGTGTCGGCATTGCTTTAAAAACGCAGCAGATTATTGCATATGAATCAGGGGTAGCCGATACTATTGATCCACTCGCTGGGAGTTATGTTATCGAGTCTCTTACCAATAAAATCCAAGAGAGAGCAGAAGAATATATCTCTCAAATTGATAACATGGGCGGCATGTTAATAGCCATAGAAAAAGGATATGTACAGAAACACATTCAAGATTCTGCTTATTCTTATCAAAAAGCTGTGGAAAGCGGAGACGCAATTGTAGTTGGGGTCAACAAGTTCCAGATAAAAGAAGATCATGCAGATATGAATCTACTAAAGGTGGATGAGTCTGTAGGAGAAAGGCAAGTTCAAAAATTAAAAGAACTTCGAGAAAAACGAGATAATTTAAAGGTTAAAAACACCTTAGAAAATATAAGAAAAGCTGCTCGAGATGAATCTGTAAATCTTATGCCTCTCATATTGGAAGCAGTGCGTAATTACGGAACAGAGGGTGAGATTTGCGGAGTACTACGAGAAGAATTCGGTGAATATACAGAGAATATTATTCTGTAATTGGAGGAATGAGCTATGGCCGAAAAGAAAATTCGAGTCGTTATTGCCAAACCCGGTCTTGATGGACATGATCGGGGAGCTAAAGTAGTAGCACGAGCTCTCCGCGATGCAGGTATGGAGGTTATTTATACTGGTCTTCGTCAGACACCTGAGCAAATAGTGGATACAGCAATACAGGAAGATGCTGATGCTATAGGTATCAGTATATTGTCTGGTGCTCATGCTTATTATTTCTCTAAAATTATTGGGTTGCTTAAAGAGCGTCATGCAGAAGATATTATTGTTTTCGGAGGAGGGGTTATTCCAGACGCTGATATACCCGCCCTCTTGGAAATGGGAGCTGGAGCTATTTTTGGCCCTGGAACTCCTACAACTGTATGCGCTGAATGGTTAGAAAAAGCAGTAGCGGAAAAACGTGCGAAAGAGACTGTTTAACAGTGAGCGTCCTTGCTGAAAGAGCTTTACGAGGTGACGTTAGAGCTTTGGCTCGCATTATTTCTCTTGTAGAAAATGAAGAGCCCGAGGGGGAAGAGATTATAAAACATCTCTATCCTCATACAGGTCGTGCTCTCATTATAGGCATCACTGGAAGCCCTGGCGCCGGCAAAAGCACTCTTGTAGACAAAATCATCGCTGAATTCAGGAAAAAAGGGCGTACTGTGGGTGTCATAGCCGTAGATCCATCTAGCCCTTTTAGTGGCGGCGCCATACTTGCAGACAGAATTCGAATGCAAAGACATGCTAACGATCCAGAAGTCTTCATTCGTAGTATGGGAACTCGAGGTTCCTTGGGAGGAGTTAGCCGAAGCACTCGAGAAGCTGTGGAAATATTAGATGCATGTGGCAAAGATGTAGTTATTATAGAAACAGTTGGAGTCGGACAATCAGAGATAGATATTGTTAAGCTAGCTGATACAGTTTGTCTCGTTCTCGTTCCAGGAATGGGAGATGACATTCAAATAATGAAAGCCGGGATTATGGAAATAGCTGACCTTTTCGTAGTTAATAAAGCAGATCGTCCCGGAGTTGAAAAAGTTGTAACTGAAATAAAGCTCATGTTAGACCTCATAGGGACACCGGATTGGCGCCCTCCTATCTATACTACGGTAGCAGAAAAAGGAGATGGGGTTACGGAGCTCGTGGAAGGGATGGAAGAGCATAGAAAATTCCTGAAACAAAGTTCTCATGGGGAAAAGAGAATGAAGGACAAAGTAATCCAGGAAATAAAAGATATTATGAGCCGCGAAATAGCTAAAAAAATTGAACATTCATGGGAAAACCATGGCGCAGATGTTCACGTAAAGGCTGTATTTGAAAAAGAAATGGACCCCTATACAGTCGCTCATTCTATATTGAAAAACATAATATCGGAAAATAAATTGAGGGAGGGGGCAAGTGAGCGATGACGAATCGCAG
>NZ_DHFC01000017.1:0-195 GCF_002400205.1 Aminobacterium sp. UBA4834
GCCAGGATCAAACTCTCCATAAAAAATTGAATGGCTCGCTTATCAATTGCGCACTGTATTCTCTTATCAAGCTTCAAAAGGTTGTTGCCCTGACTGGCAACGGCGAAGAATATACCACGCCTTCGAATGGAATGCAAGCCTTTTTTTACTTTTTTATAAAAAAACCCTAGAGATGATATAATTCAGCTTCGGAAG
>NZ_DHFC01000017.1:359-788 GCF_002400205.1 Aminobacterium sp. UBA4834
AAGAGAAAATATAAGCTACTTCCTCTTCTTTGTATACTTGTTTCTCTTGAACTAAATATCAAGGGGCAAGAAAACCCGAAATCTGGAGGGAGCTTGCGTTATGAAAAGGAAAAAGAATATTTCTGAAAAAGAATCCCAACCACCTCGTTCGCGTGGTCCTCGTATTTTTCGTTCGCTACTACTCATTCTTCTGTTATTCGTTGGGTTACTCGGAGCTGCAGTTTCTGTTATGGCAGCCTATTATATTCGACAGATTTCGGATGATCTGCCAACTACAACGGAAATACTTGCCCATCGAGAAAACATAGCAAGTGTTGTTTATGATCGGGACAATAATGTTATAGCCCGTTTGTTTACTGAAAACAGGGAACCTGTTCAGCTGAAAAATATATCACCATGGATGGTTAAGAGCACTTTGGCTGCTGAAGA
>NZ_DHFC01000017.1:946-18245 GCF_002400205.1 Aminobacterium sp. UBA4834
ACTTTGGCTGCTGAAGATTCTTCTTTTTATCAGCATAGTGGGATTCGGCTGTCTGCCATTATTCGTGCTTTGCTTGTAGATGTAACCCATCGCGGAGCTCGACAGGGAGGAAGTACCATTACACAGCAACTTGCTCGTAATCTTTTCCTCTCTCAGGAAAAAACAATTGAGAGGAAGGCAAAAGAAATTATTCTTGCTGTCAGGGTTGAGCAATTATTTTCCAAAGATAAAATTCTTGAGATGTATTTGAACACCATCTATTTCGGCCACGGTGCTTGGGGAGTAGAGACTGCTTCTCGTACTTATTTCGGGAAAGATGCCAAAGATTTATCTCTTCCTGAAGCCTCCATGTTAGCTGGATTGATAGCTGCACCTGAACGATATAGCCCCTTAAATAACATGGGAAATGCGAAGGTTCGCCAAGGGTATGTTCTTGACCGTCTTGTTTCTTTAGGTTGGATCAACGAAGAGACTAAACAAACTGCTTTTAAAGAAGAAGTTACATTAAAACATGTTCCTAATAAGGTTACAGAATACAATAAAGCTCCTTACTTTATTGCTCATCTACTCTTCAACTATCTCCTTCCTAAATACGGAGCGGATCTTGTCTATAGTGGTGGCATGGAAATTCATACAACTCTCGATTTGGATCTCCAGGAAAAAGCCGATATAGTTGTGAAAAAGCTAAAAAGCCAGGGGGCCTTGGTGGCTATTGATCCCTTTACGGGAGAAATTTTAGCTATGACTGGCGGGAAAGATTTTGCTGAAAGTAAATTCAATAGGGTGACTCAAGCATATCGACAACCAGGGTCTTCCTTCAAACCTATAGTATATGCAGCAGCTTTAGAAAGGGGAATTTTACCTACAGACCATTTTTTGGACGCTCCCCTTTCATATGATATTCCGGGAGAAGAACCCAAAACATGGGAACCAGGGAATTATAGTAAAAAATTTAGCGGAGAAGTAACAGTAATTGATGCTTTAAATCATTCATATAATACTGTCGTCGTCCGCGCGGCTGACATTATAGGAGTTAACTCGGTAATAACAACCGCTCGTAGTATGGGGATCGTCACTCCCTATCTGCCTCGAGACCTTTCCGTAGCATTGGGAACAGCGAGTGTTACTCCTATAGAAATGGCAGTAGCATATTCCACCTTTGAAAATGGTGGGAAAGTCGTCTCCCCTCTTATGATTCGGGAAATTCGCTCGAGCAACGGAGAAATTTTAGAGCATCATACTCCTGAGATTCGAGACGGCATTTCTCCAGTTACATCTGTTGTCATTCGTTCTCTGATGATGGATGCTGTACGTGCGGGGACAGGGCGCAGAGCAGCAGTCCCCGGATGGGAAACTTTTGGCAAGACTGGTACTACTAACGAATATAGCGATGCGTGGTTCACCGGAGGAATTCCTGGCCTTGTAGCAGTAGTATATGCTGGAAATGATGATCATAAACCTCTGGGGCGGAATGCCACAGGTGGAGTTATTGCGGCCCCTATATGGAAAGAATTTATGATAACAGCTGCTCAAGCCCTTCATCTGCCTCAAGCCTTTGAGGTTCCTGAAGATCTTCCTGTAGATAGAGTACAAGTTTGTAGACAGTCGGGCTTTATTGCGACTCCTAACTGTACCTCCGTCGCTACTATATTTATGCCTAGAGGGACAGCACCTACGAGTACATGTCCTCTCCATGGAGGAGATTTGTTTGCGGGCCAAGATGATCCTCAATCTCCTAAGCTCTACCTTCTTCCACAAGATGAAAGACATTATTACGATTATGCCAACTTCCCCCACGGGACATCCTCGCCTTCCATACCAGGACTGGAAAGTGGGGAGACATCCTCTCCTGTAAAAATTCAACCTCAACAACATCATAAAGCGGCCAGTGAGTCGGATGTTCCTGTAGAACCAGTTAAACCATATGCGAACGATCCAAGTCCGGCACAGACTATAGAAGATCGATATCAACAGCTCTTAAAACAATATGGGATTTCTAACAACTAAATATTTAAGCAAGAAAGAAGGGGCGACATAGAGAAATATGTCGCCCCTTCTTTCTTGCTTTTTATTTCTTGCTTTTTATTCAGATAAAAGATTTTCTATCTTTTTTAGTCCTTCTCGCGAATGCTGTGCAATATAATTCGTTGCTCCACTCCAGCAACAAGTTTACGAGTATATGCCACTGTGTCAGGATTGACGCTCATGCTATCTATGCCTTCCCGCACCAAAAACTCTGCAAAATCTGGATAGAGAGAGGGTCCTTGCCCACAGATAGAGCATGTTTTACCATATTTATGCGCTGCTTGAATTAATATCCGAATAGCACGTTGTACCGCAATATTCCGTTCATCAAAGTATCCCATATTATTTAAAATACCAGAGTCTCTGTCGACTCCCATAACAAGCTGGGTAAGATCGTTGCTTCCAATACTGAATCCATCCACCATTTGAGCAAATTCTTCCGCAGCAAAGACAACAGACGGTACTTCTGCCATAATCCATAGCTTGAAAGAAGAACTCCGTTTAAGGCCTTCTGGCTCAAGAATGTCCATCACTCGCTCAAGCTCCCATGTGGTACGTACAAAGGGAAGCATCATCCACACGTTAATGAGACCGTATTCTTCTCGAACTTTTCGAATGGCTTGACATTCAAGTCTAAAGCCAGCCTCATATTCAGGAGAAATATACCTGGAAACCCCTCTCCAGCCAATCATAGGGTTATTCTCTACCGGCTCTACTTCATCGCCGCCTTTAAGTCCTCTAAACTCATTCGTTCTAAAATCGCTCATACGAACGACGATAGGGCGAGGATAAATAGCCTGTGCAACAGTCGTAATGCCCTCTGACATCTTGTCTACCAATAGTTTCCCCTGGCCAGTCTTTACCAAATACATAGGATGGATACCCACCATATTCGTAAAGATAAACTCTGTACGCATTAACCCAATACCATCGAAAGGCAATTTCTTATAGCGATCGATAATAGATGGTTCTCCCAAGTTCATATATATCTTCGTACCTGTAATAGGAGCCATCTGGTAAACTAAATCATCTATTGGCAACGAAGCCTGGGCAACTTGAGCACTCACAGTTTCTTCCTTCTTCTCTGGAACAACATCGCCCTCGAAAACAACGCCACGGGTAGCATCTACTGTAACAACCATATTATCTGTTAACGTTTCTGTCCCATTTTTTGTTCCCACAATGCATGGGATTCCCAACTCGCGGGAAACAATAGCAGCGTGACATGTTCTTCCGCCTTCATCGGTGACAACGGCTGCAGCCTTTCTCATAGCCGGAACCATATCAGGGTTTGTCATGCCAGTAACAAGAATATCTCCATCTTTAACTCGAGAAATTTCATTAATATCTTTAATCGAAATAACTTTACCAGCAGCGATACCTGGAGATGCCGCAAGGCCTCGAGCAAGGACATTGAGCTTTGTTTCTTTCGAAGAGGTTTTTTCTTCCATAACAGTCTCTCCCTCTTTTAATGTAGTAACAGGACGAGCCTGAAGGATATATAGCTCTCCTGTATCCTTATCGAGCGCCCATTCTATATCCTGAGGGCTTTGATATATTTCTTCAATTTTTTTACCGGCTTTACCTAAAGTAATAATTTCCATATCAGAGAGACATTGTATCTTGACCTTGTCTGGCCCTAAATACTCTTTTACCGCCACCTTGACAGTCCCTATCCCATTTTTTTTCTCCACTATCATGGTGTTTTTCTCTGCAATATTTTTCTCTACAACATCCAAATGATCTTTATCGAGAATAAATTCATCGGGAGTCACAATACCAGAAACCACAGCCTCTCCTAACCCCCAACTTGCATTAATCATAAGTTGGCTTCGATCGTTCGTCACGGGATTGGCTGTGAACATAACTCCCGATTTCTGACTCTGTACCATTTTTTGTACAACAGCGCTCAGCGCCACTTCAAAATGGTTGAAATCTTGTTTCTCTCGATAGTACGTAGCTCGGGCTGTCCATAGAGAAGCCCAGCACATCTGCACGTGTTTTAAAACTTCGTCAGCACCTCGAATATGAAGATACGTATCCTGTTGCCCAGCAAAAGATGCATCGGGAAGATCTTCCGCCGTAGCAGAACTTCTTACAGCAACACGAATGTTCTCAGTGCCCAGTTTTTTACATAAAAGAAGATATGCGTCCTGAACTTCTTTGCTGATCTCGTCAGGCACAGATGCATCCATAATCATGTCTCTAACGAGGGCACATTTGTTCGCTAGCTCATCTGTGTCTTCATAATTGATCCCATGGATCGTCTTTTCGATTGCCGCTCCCAGCCCAGAGATTTTTATAAAATCCCGGTACGCCCCGGCAGTTACACAGAACCCTGGGGGTACAGCCACTCCGTTCTGGGTTAACTCACCTAAATTAGCCCCTTTTCCTCCTACCAGTGGTATATCGTTTCGATTAATCTCGGAAAACCACTTGATATACCTATACGTTCCCATATCTCACTGCCTCCTCGTTAATTAGTGAAGCCCAGTGCGGCTTGAGCAGCTGCCAGCCTAGCGACTGGTATCCTAAAAGGCGAACAACTTACATAGTCAAGACCAAGAGCATGACAAAAAGCAATACTTTCTGGGTTTCCGCCATGTTCGCCACAAATGCCCAAAGATATATTTTGCCGAGTTTTTCTGGCTTTATCCACACAAAAATGCATCATTTCACCGACCCCTTCCCGATCAAGAATATGGAAGGGGTTTTCAGTAAGCAACTCCTTCTCTAGATATGCTCCTAAAAACTTAGATTCTGCGTCATCTCTAGAGTAGGCAAATACTGCCTGCGTTAAATCATTTGTTCCAAAGCTGAAGAAATCTGCATAAAGCACTATTTTTTCGGTAATAAGAATAGCACGAGGAACCTCAATCATACTCCCTACTTTGTAGTCAATGGAAGCACCTGTACTCTTATAGTACTCTTGGGCTATTCTGTCTACCGTATGTCGGAAAAATTCCATTTCTCCAGATATCCCTACTAAAGGTATCATGATTTCAGGAATAACTGTAACACCGTTTTTTTGTGCTTCTATGGCAGCCTCCAGAATAGCTCGTATCTGCATTTCATAAATTTCTGGGTAGATAATCCCTACACGACAACCACGAAACCCCATCATGGGGTTCACTTCTTTAAGGGATTCGATCTTTTTCAACATATCGATAAGCTCTTCCTCCCGAGATAGCCTCTCTTTCTCTTCCATATCCGTTGGAAGTTCCAAAATTCTTTTTTTTATATCTCCTTCCTTGGGGAGGAATTCGTGAAGAGGGGGGTCAAGGAGGCGAATAATAACTGGGTAACCGTCCATTTCTGTAAAAATAGCACGGAAATCTTCCTTCTGCATAGCCTTCAAAAGTTCCAGGTCTGATAAACGTTTTTCCCTGCTTTCAGCTACGATCATACGTTCCATAATAGGCAAGCGTTCTTGAGACATAAACATATGTTCCGTTCTGCATAAGCCAATGCCCTTAGCTCCAAATTCTCTCGCTCGCTTTGCATCAAGAGGGGTATCGGCATTTGCCCATACCTGAAGAGAAGCCACATTATCGGCCCATTGCAGCATCTCCGAAAATTCTGCGGTTATCTGAGCATCTACAAGAGGGACATCGCCTAAAAGAACTCTTCCATAACTACCATCAACAGTAATAAAATCTCCTGCCGACAAAACAATATCACCTTTTTGAAGAATTCCCTGCTCTATATTTATAGATAGAGACTCGCAGCCAGTTACACAGGGCTTACCCATACCACGAGCAACTACAGCAGCATGGCTCGTCATGCCTCCCCTACTTGTAACAACCGCCTCGGCTACTGCAAGTCCATGAATATCGTCTGGGCTCGTTTCTGGCCGAACCAAAACAACTTTTTGCCCCTCTGCCGTCAAACGAACAGCTTCGTCTGGAGTAAAGGTTATAATTCCCTTCCCAGCCCCTGGAGAGGCTGGGAGACCTTCTGCTAATAAAGAAACATGAACATCTGAAGGAACTTGTTTATGCAATAGGAGTTCTGCATCTCGAGGAGTTACCCTTTTAAGAGCTTCCTGTCGGTTAATTATCCGTCCCTTTACCATATCATGGGCTATCTTCACCGCTGCCGCAGCAGATCTTTTACCTTCCCGTGTTTGGAGGATATAAAGCTTGCGATTCTCAATCGTAAATTCCACGTCTTGCATATCTTTATAGTAATTTTCAAGGGAATGGGCAACACCTAGCAACTCTTCATGCATGTCAGGCATTACATAGCGGAGCTCAGAAATAGGAAGGGGAGTTCTAACACCAGCAACAACATCTTCTCCCTGTGCATTGATAAGAAATTCTCCATAAAGGTCAGGGCAACCATTAGAAGGGTTTCGCGTAAAACAAACGCCTGTCCCACACTGTTCCCCTAAATTGCCAAATACCATCGAAACCACATTCACAGCTGTACCGAGAGTATGAGGAATGCTATTCAATTCCCGATATGTAATAGCCCGAGAAGAGTTCCAACTTCTAAAGACAGCAGCTATAGCCTGCCGCAACTGCTCCCACGGATCTTGAGGGAAAGGTTCACCCACCTTCGTTTCATAAATAGCAAGAAAAGCAGAAACAACACTTCTCATGCCGTCCGTTGAAATTTCATAATCAAATTGAATTTTTTCTCTTGCCTTAACTTCTGCGAGAATCTCTTCAAAAGAGGCAGAATCAAGACCTTTAACAACTTCTGCATACATCTGGATAAAACGACGGTAACTATCAAAGGCAAATCGTTCATTTTGAGAAGCATGACTTAAAAGAGGCAAGGTTTCACTGTTAAGCCCCAAATTGAGGATCGTATCCATCATTCCTGGCATAGATACAGGGGCCCCCGATCGAACAGAGACAAGGAGGGGGAAAGGGCCTTTCCCCCATTTTTTACCGGTTTTTACTTCCAAGCGAGAAAGTGCTTCGCGAATTGAGGGCCAAATGTCTTCTAAAAGTTTTTCACCCTCTTGGAGATAGGAAAGACACGCTTGAGTAGTAATAATAAATCCTGGGGGGACACGAAGACCGTTTCGAACCATTTGAGCAAGGTTCGCTCCCTTCCCCCCCAGGAGATTTGTCATGGCCGCATCGCCTTCTTCGAAGTCGTACACAAACTTCCTTTTAACTTCGTCTCTCATGGCTCACCCCTCCTCTTAATTTCTGGAAGGAGCTCAACGTCTGAAATAAGCCAGAATTTCCTGAGCCGTTTCTTCGAGAGCGCGATCGGTGACATTAAAAACTCGCACTCCGAGAGAAGACATGATGGTTTGAGCGTATTGAAGCTCATCGTAAACTTTACTTTTTTCTGTATAGTCTGACTCTCCAGGATCAAGCCCCAACATGGACAAACGCTTTACTCGAATATCAACAAGATTTTCTGCATCTATAGTCAAACCAATGATCCGAGATGAATCTATTTTAAACAGCTCCTCGGGAGGAGCAAGACTTGGTATAAGAGGGATGTTCGCTGTTTTTAATCCCTTGTGGGCCAAATACATAGAAAGAGGCGTTTTACATGTTCTGGAAACACCAATTAACACGATATCTGCCTCTGGAAGAAGGTTCGTATTGCTGCCATCATCGCAATTTATAGTAAACTCTACAGCTTTTACTCTTTTAAAATACTCTTCGTCCATAACATGGGACAAGCCTGGCTTTTCTAAGGGTTTTTTGTTCAAAATCCCAGAAAGTACATTGAGTAGCGGCCCAAAAATATCAATAACATCGATATCCATAGCATTCGCATTCTCTATAAGCCAATGGCGAACAGATGTATCCACAAGGGTACAAATAACAATAGCTTGATTTTCAACCGCTTCATTCATTATCATCTGTGCCTTATCGATATTATTCACATATCGGAAACGCCGGATATTAACACTTTCCGGGTTGAACTGACTCGAAGCAGCCCGAGCAACAGCTTCCACTGTCTCCCCTGTAAAGTCTGAAACGACAAATACGTTAATAAGTTTTTTTTCTGTCGTCATATCCTAACCCCGCAACAAATCCATGATCTCTTGAGCATTTTCTTCCACAGCTCTACCCGTTACATCAAAAACTTTGCACCCAAGCTTATTCATAATTTGTTGAGCGTACTCCAATTCCCGCTTAACCCGCTCTTTATTAGCATAAGCTGACATGGCTGGATCTAGACCGAGAAGTTTCAGACGCTCTTCTCGAATCTGGATCAGTTTTTCAGGGTCTATGACAAGTCCAACTAGACGTTCTCGGGGGACAGAGTACAGTTCCTCCGGTGGGTCAACTTCCGGTATCAAAGGGACATTCGCCACCCTATACCCCCGATTTGCAATATACATAGATAAAGGAGTTTTCCCCGTACGTGACACTCCTAGAATTACAAGTTCCGCTAGAGGAAGAGCGGAAGGATTTCGCCCATCGTCACATTGAATAGCAAATTCTACAGCTTTAACGCGTCGAAAATATTCTTCATCCATGCGACGATTAAGGCCGGGATATCCCACTGGAGATTCTTCCAATCTAATCTCGAGCAGCTCTAAAATAGGGCCGAGCAGATCAACAAAAGGGACCCCCAGCTTTTGAGCTCTAAGGGCCATATATCTTCGAAGCTCTCTGTTTACTAGAGTACAAACAATGACCGGACGAGCTAACGCTGCCTTTTGTAATATGTCTTTTGCTTTTTCTTCCGAATCCACGTCTCGAAACCGCGTAACTTGACTAAAAGCAGATTCAAACTGACTCATCGCCGCATGAGCAACATGCTCAGCAGTCTCCCCTGTAGAATCCGAAACAATAAAAAGAGACAAGGAACTCACTTCCTACCTCCTAGCATTTGAGGGTCCCCAAATCGCCTACTTTTCTGAAAAGCTTATTGCAACAGGAAAGAAGCGCAAGACGATTTCGGCGTACGGATATGTCTTCATCCATAATCAATACGTCATCGAAGAAAGAAGTAATGCAGGGCGACAGCTTTGCAAGAAGAACCATAAGCTCATCCCAATCATATCGAGACAAGGTTTTTTCCACATGTTCCGTCGTTTCCCTTATTTCGTCGAAAAGTCTTCCTTCTGCCTCTTTCTGGAAGAACGCTGGAGAAACTTCTGTGGAAATATCCGCCACTTCAGCTTTTGAGAGAATATTTCTTACCCTTACTGCGGCTGTTATGAGCTCTTCAAACCACGACTCCGCCTTAACTTTGTCGAGAGCACCTAAAAGGCGCAACACTTGCAGAGGTTGCTTCCCAATAACTGATATAGCTAGTGAAACAATATCATGATCGAAACCTTTTTCTTTAAGCTGCACATGGAGGCGCTGCTCGTAAAAACTCCAGACTTGATCCAAAATGTCCGAAGATACATCTGCCACTTCTCCAGCCTTACGGAAAAGATCCTGCATATCCACATCTAACTCAGTTCCCCATATAATTTCATTAATACATCGAGCCGCTCGCCGTAAAGCATAGGGATCCTGGGAACCCGTAGGTTGCAAACCTGCCTTATGACAGCTTACAATGATGTATCCTCGCTCTGCAAGACCCAGAATAGCCCCTACGCTATCGGAAGGAACTTTATCTCCGGCAAAGCCAGGAAGATATTGCTCATAAATTCCCAGAGCTACTCGCTGTGGTTCGCCATTCCGAAGGGCATATTCTCTTCCCATAACCCCCTGAAGCTCAGGAAATTCGTAAACCATATTTGTAAGAAGATCGCTTTTGGAGAGAGAAGCCGCACGTTCCACTAATTTTACAATATCTGAAAGGCCTAAGACATGACAGAGATTCACAGCCAATTTTTGGGTTGCTTTCACTTTATCGTATAAGGAACCGATTTTCTCTTGGTAAAGGATGTTCTTAAGTTCATCGATTCGAGCAGCAAGAGGCTTCTTTAAATCTTCTTTCCAGAAAAAAGCCGCATCTTCTAAACGAGCCCTTAAAACTCGTTCATTTCCCTCTCGAACAACCCCCATATTCGTCGCTCTGTTGTTGCTCACTCCTACAAAGCAAGGCATAAGTTTCCCAGATTCGCTTCGTACCGGGAAATATTTCTGATGTTTCTTCATGCTCGTGGTCAACACTTCTTCAGGGATCTCGAGATATTTCTTATCGAAGGTTCCATAGAACGGGACAGGGTACTCGACCAAGTAAAGATTCTCTTCAACAAGTTCAGGATCTAATTCTACTTTCCCGCCCATTTCCTTCTCTAGAGCTGTGATGCCAGAGATCATTTTCTGTCGGCGTTTCTCCTGATCCACAATAACGTAGTTATCATAAAGCCTCTCCATAAACTCGGCAGCATCATCTATATCGAGATTTCGGGCCCCCATAAAGCGATGACCTCGCGTTGTCCTACCACTTTCTATATCCCCATAAACAAAAGGGACCACTTCTACGTCTAGGAGTGCGACAATCCAACGAATTGGCCTTGCAAACTTAATAGATGAATCCACCCAATACATGTTTTTAGGGAAAACCAATTTACGAATTATAGCCGGGAGTATCTCAGGAAAAAGATCTCGCACAGGATTGCCCACTTCAGATACGACAGCAAAGGCATAACGAACTCCATCCACTTCTTTAGGGACGAGATTTTCATAGCCAACGCCTTTGCTTTTAGCAAACCCCAAAGCAGCTTTTGTGGGGTTTCCATTCGCATCAAAAGCAGAATCCCATGTGGGACCTTTATATGTCATAACTTTATCTTCCTGTTTCTCTTCCACATCCCGTATGACGAGGGCGATCCTTCTCGGCGTTCCATAAGCCGCGACTCTGCCATGTATAATTCTGGCAGCCACCATTTCTTCTTCTGCATAACGAACAATATTCGATAAAGCCTCTGGAAGAAAACGAGACGGGATCTCCTCTGTTCCTATTTCAAGCAATAAATTTTTATACGCCATGGACAACGTCACCTCTTCCTGGGCTATCTGGGAAATTTATCCATAAAAGGATAGCCCATTTCTTTCCTTCGTTCCACGTAACTTGCACAACAACGACTCGCTAAGTTGCGAATTCTCGAGATATAACCAGTTCGCTCGGTAACACTAATGGCATTTCTGGCATCAAGGAGATTAAATGTATGAGAACATTTCAAGACATAATCATATGCTGGTAACGCATATCCCGTTTCAAGGATATGGAGAGCCTCTGCTTCGTACATATTAAAAAGGGTGAAGAGCATATCCGTGTCAGCTATTTCAAAGTTATAGTGAGAGTACTCCACCTCACCTTGGTGGTGAACATTCCCGTAAGATACATCATTGTTCCAAGATAAATCATAAACATTTTCTACTTTCTGAACAAACATGGCAATTCGTTCAATACCATAAGTAATCTCAGAAGGAACAAGTTCCATATCAATTCCGCCTACTTGCTGAAAATAAGTAAACTGCGTTACTTCCATACCATCAAGCCAAACTTCCCATCCCAACCCCCAGGCCCCCACTGTGGGAGATTCCCAATCATCTTCCACAAATCGAATATCATGATCTTGAGGGTCAATGCCTATGGCCGCAAGACTATCTAAATATATTTCCTGTATACTTGCCGGCGCCGGCTGAAGTATAACCTGATATTGATAATAATGCTGGAGACGGTTAGGGTTCTCCCCATATCTACCATCTGCTGGCCTTCTTGAAGGTTCTACATATGCCACACGCCAAGGCTCCGGTCCTAAAACACGCAATGCCGTTGCGGGATTCATGGTTCCGGCACCTACTTCTATATCGTAAGGCTGTTGGATAATGCATCCTTGTTCCGCCCAAAATCGTTCAAGACGAAAAATAATCTCTTGAAAATTCACGAAAAAACCCTCCCTCGTTTCGATTTAACGACTTCTATCGAGAATCAGTTTTAAACGGTCGGATTGGGCTCGCCAAAACTCGGCATCAAAGCCAGTACGACCAGCTATTTGAGAAAAAAAAAGAATGAAACGACGACGATCCATTAAAGCCGCCGCTTCCAACATAAGCCGTTCCTGTTTTGACAGGATAAGACCGTGAAGGTCATTATAACAAGACGAACACAAGAACCCTGTTTCTGACCATTGCACCTCAGAAGTCAAAGGGGTGCCACACTTCTCACAACTATGAAGATCTGGAGCCTCCCCTCGAGAATGAAGCCAGCGCCATAAAAAACGCCAAGAAAGGGGAGGAGGATCCCCTCCTTCGCACAAGGTACGCATAGACCAATAAAAAAGAGCTAAAACATTGTCTTCTGCTATGCCTAAGCATGTATAACGAATAATAAGCTTATCCCATTCAAGGGCTACTAAAAGGAGATGAGGGTCTAAACGAAGTTTCCACATGTCATCTTTAATGTCTATGGACTTGAGATATAGCCTTTTAGGCCCCTTATAGAGATCAAACACACTCCAGCAAAGAGGTTCTGTACCTCCGCCAAAACGAACCCTGCCCCGAGCTGAACCAGGCGCCTGAATCCATATTGGGCCGATCCCTTTAAGCAGAAGGTACAAAGACATGTTCCCCTCGGCATCTAGATTGCGTCGAAGAACAACTCCAGAACTGCGGACTGGCCCTTGAGATAAAAAATCCACGATGATTCTATCACCTTCCAATGTATCCCATTCTCCGGAGTTCACTTTCGGACTGACGCCACCCCGGCCTGACTTTTACCCACAAATCCAAAAAAACTTTATGGCCCAGCATATTCTCTATATCAATACGGGCTCGCCGCCCAATCTCTTTTATTTTACGCCCTTTTTCACCAATAAGGATAGCCTTCTGCCCTTCGCGCTCTACTACAAGATTTGCTCGTATATAGAGAGTCTTTCGATCAGGATACTCATCTGGGCTTTTATATTCTTCAATCTCTACCGCCACCGAGTGAGGAACTTCTTCCTGAGTGAGGCGCAAAACTTTCTCTCTAATGATTTCACCCGCCAAAAAACGCTCAGGTTGATCCGTTATAGATTCTTCGTCATACCAAGGGCAACCTTCTGGGAGCTTCTCTTTTAAAGATGCTATCAACCTCTCCAAGTTATAGCCAGTCTTCGCTGAAACTCCTATAGTTGCAACAAAAGATAGATATTGGCTGTAAAGAGAAATAACCTGTGGAACACGATCCTTTCCTCCTCGTATTCCATCTATTTTGTTGACTACTAAGATGATAGGAGTAGACGTGGACTGAAGAATATTTATAATCCTTTCGTCCTCCACAGAAATATTGCTATCACTGGCCTCCACTACGTAAAGGATTAGATCCGCATTTTCCAACGCTCGTTCTGCTGCGGCAACTATAGCTTCACCTAGTTTATGTCTAGGCTTATGGATCCCCGGCGTATCTGTAAAAATAACCTGTAATCCAGGAGCATTGTAAAAACCTCGTACTTGGTTCCTCGTAGTCTGGGGCTTTTGAGAAACAATGGAGACCTTAAAAGAAAGCAGCGCATTCATTAAGGAAGACTTCCCCACATTAGGACGCCCCACCAGTGGGACAATCCCAAATTTAAAATTCTTAAACTCATCTATCATTTATCTTTAAATCCCTTCCTGCTGAACGCATGTGGAAGCAACATACGAAGAGGAAGAATCTCCCAACCTTTTTCCCCATCTTCCACCAAAACGAGTAGATCTGGATTAAATTCCCATAAAACCTGTCGACATGCACCACAGGGGTAACAAGGTTCTCCCTCTTTTCCCACTATGGCAATAACCAAAGGATCTTTTAATCCAGAAACTACCATATTCCCTATAGTATTTCGCTCGGCACACACAGTAAGGCCAAGAGATGCATTTTCTACATTACAACCTATTACCACTTCATCATCTACACTGAGAAGCGCTGCACCCACAGGAAAGTGGGAATAGGGACTATAGGATCGAAGCTGAGCATTGCGAGCCGCCTGTAGCAAAAATTCAGGGGTCACATTATGAGAAGGCCACGGGGTCGCAAGATCATTATTCTTCATCTTCTTCATCTCGAAGCACCTCATGAAATCGTAAAAGTTTAATTCGATGATCCTCCACATCGAGAACTTCTATCTCCCATTTCCCGTACTGGAAAATAGTTCCTTTTTCAGGGAAGCCTCCAGAGAGAGAGAGAACCAGACCTGCTACACTTTCTGCATCTTCCGACTCGAAAGTGTCACCGATAATCTCGCTTAAATCCTCTAAACTTACATTACCTTGCACCAAATAGTTCCCAGCAGTTTCGCTGAGAACCGGTGATGTTTCAGAGTCATATTCGTCTTGTATTTCTCCTACGATCTCTTCCAAAAGGTCTTCAAGTGTTACGAGACCTGCTGTACCACCATATTCATCAACAACGATAGCCATGTGGACATGTCTGATTTTCATAATGTTGAAAACTTCCACTATGCGCATGGTCTCTGGCACAAAAAGAGCTTCTCGCTGAAGTTTAGAAACAACGACCTCCACGTCACCTGACGCGAGATAAGGTATTGTATCTTTCACATACAGTATTCCCACTATATCATCAAGGCTTTCGTCATATACAGGGACTCTGGAGTGTCCGTGCTCCTGAAAAATCGTAACTGAATCTCTAATAGTTGCATCGCTGGCTATAGCATTCATATCCGTCCTCGGAATCATAATTTCATAAACTCGTGTCTCTTCAAAGGAAATAATCCCGTGGATCATTTTCCGCTCAACAGCTTCAAGAGCCCCCGAAGCCTCTCCGATGTTAACCATTTGCTCAATTTCCTCTCTGGTCACAAAGGTATGCTGCGCCTTAAGATCTACTCCGACAAGGATTCCGAGGAAACGAACAAATTGGTTCATTGTCCAGATAAAAGGGGCAAAAAGGAAACCTAAAAAACGAAGGATGGGCAGGGTTATAATCAAGATTGGCTCAGACCTGACTATAGCAATGCTTTTAGGTAATATCTCCCCGAATACAACAATCACAATTGTCATAATAATAACAGCCCAAAAGACACTCTTATGCCCGAAGAGAAGAATGGCAAGAGATGTAGCTACTGCGCTCGCAGCTATGTTAACCAAATTATTTGAAACAAGAGTAATAGTAAGGGCTCGTTGAACATCGCCAACAAGCCACTGTAAAAACCTCCGTTGATAGGGATGACGTTCCTGTAAAGCTAGTAACTTTCCTCTTCCTGATGATGTTATGGCCGTCTCCGCGCTACTAAAAAAAGCAGAGAGCAGCAATAGGAAAAAAAGAAACATAAATATCCGTATTACAGAGACCGGAATATCCACTATCGAGTCACCTCTCCACCAAGCGAGGGAGATTGATGTGACTTTTTCTCATCTAAAAGCCATTCTTTACAAATTGCAGACTGGAGAAGCCACATTTTTTGCTGTCTCTCCTCCGTATCGTGGTCCATTCCCAATAAGTGGAGGAAACCATGAGCAACCATAAGATAGAGTTCTTCTACGTAAGACGTTCCATTTTGATGAGCGTTTTCCCTCACCACATTTTCACAAATTAAAATATCGCCCAAAGGCAAAACATCCCAATCGCTAGGGGGAAGAAAAACTCCGTTTTGATCCTCCCACATAGGAAAAGAAAGGACATCTGTAGGCTCATCAATCCCTCGATATGTATAGTTTTTCTCCTGCATATCTGGAGCTGAAACAAAAGCTATAGATACTTCCGCCTCCTGATCGGTAAATTTGCCCGGAAACAAACGTTCAACGATTTCCCCTAACACATCTTCTCTGCCCTCTAATTTGTTGAGGGCGTTGGTACTTTCAGACTCTCCATCATCGAGACTCTCAAAAGATAAATGAACCTTCACGTGTTACTCCTCCTGTTTTTTTGAAGTTGTCTCCTCTTCTTCAGAGGATGGCTCTTCTTTGATCTCTTTTACTTTTCGGCCATGATACATAGATTGTAGAGCGTAGACAAGGGCTTCTCTAATCGTAGCTAATTCTTTCATCGTAAAGTCTACATCATCAAGCTGCCCTTCCGAAACTTTCGCTTCTACAACACCAGAAATTACTTTTTCTAGATCTTGTATCCCCGTAATATTCTTCCGATCGGCACGAACAGCCGCCTCCACCGAGTCGGCTAACATCAATAATCCCGTTTCTCGACAAGAAGGACGGGGGCCAGGATAGCAAAACTGCTCTCGGGGAAGTGTCTCACCTAAAACGATGGACTTCCTATGGAAATAAGCTAGACAGGTAGTTCCATGATGTTCGGCTATAAACTGACGCAGCTTCGCCGGTAAATGATACTCTTGAGCAATCTCCAACCCTTCTCGAACATGCGCGATGATAACAAGAGCAGAAAGAGAGGGCGTCAATTCATCGTGAACATTTTCTCCCTCCATCTGATTTTCAACAAAAAAATGAGGGCGACGCAACTTTCCTACATCATGATAGTACGCTCCAGCACGTATCAAATAGGTATTCATACCAAGACGATCCGCAGCTGCTTCTGCAAGAGTTCCCACCATAAGAGAGTGATGATACGTTCCCGGTGCCTCTATTTGTAGTTTTTTCAAAAGAGGCTGGGTTGGGTATGAGAGCTCCATGAGCCGGAGAGGGGACATAATATCAAAGAAATTTTCCCACACAGGTAAAAAGGCGATGACAACAACGCCCCAAAAAGCTTCACCTAAACAAGCATATAAAAAGACCTGCCATGAAAGATTCATAGCCATGCCCCATCGAACTACCATTCCTCCCAACACTGGAAAAAAACCGGCAACGACAAGCTGACGCCAAAGATGGCTTCGAGAATGAACATCTCTGAAAAAGAAGCGCCCTGTTACAGCCGCAACAAGTCCCATAGAGGCTACTAGCAAAATTTCAGACGTCGAAAAAGCTGCGGTAAGCACAGAAGCAATGATAGAAGCTCCGAAAACGACTTGGAAAGCAGGGATGAAGGGTAATACAAGATAAATCCATCCAGTCAAAACAACAATAGCTACACCTCGAGCCCCTAAAAGACTTGAGATATACTCTGCGAACCAATATCCTCCCACTATACAGGCCACAAAAACCTCATTTAGGTCAAAAGATCGTCTACTCCCAGAAGCTAAATCTGGAAGATACACCCAGAAAGGCCAACAAAAAATCAGCAAGAGAGACAGTATTAATATTTTCCACGGGAACCGTTGTTGAAGATATCCTTGTGAAAGCAATATACGCGCAAGCTGCGGAGTAATAACATTCCCTTTTTCCACAATCACATCGCCAACTTTTATAAATTGCTCCACCGGTTTGAGCCCTGCTGTAAAATCTTTTCTTAAGCTCTGAGTTAAATCTTTATCAAGCCGCACCGCTGGTTTAAGTATTTCCTCCAGAAGTTGATAGATAAGATTATTTTCAGCCATGGGCAAATC